>NZ_JAQIBB010000015.1:0-3802 GCF_027920745.1 Gallibacterium faecale
ATAGGCTGCCTTTTTCTTATCCTTTTTCTTATAAAAGAGAATTAATAGTGTAAATGAAGTGTATATTTTTTATTCATTCTAATATTTGTATTATCACTTCATTAAATTGTTAATAACTCGTGTTCCAAAATTCTATTTGTTTATTAGTTGTTAATAAAATGTTGTTTTGAGTATTTTTTGAGAAATTTTAGATAAAATTTCTTTTATTTCTATCTTTGTATGAATCTTGTTCTATAAGCAAATTCTGCTTCTACCTCTTATTTATTGGAAACGCAGATAACTTTTTTGAGGTAGATCACGAAACAGAGTTTTTTTATTAAAAATCTGTGAAAAAATAATTACCCCGTCTCCAATTAATGGCACAATAATCACACTTTTTACTCGTAAATTAATTAACTTGGAGGAATATCGTGCAGACCGTTAATGTCGATATTGCAATTGTTGGTGCTGGTGGTGGTGGTTTGCGTGCAGCAATCGCAGCCGCAGAAGCTAATCCTAACCTTAAAATTGCTTTAATTTCAAAAGTCTATCCTATGCGTAGCCATACTGTTGCAGCGGAAGGTGGTGCAGCAGCTGTTATCAAGGAAGAAGACTCTTACGATAAACATTTCCATGATACTGTTGCCGGTGGTGACTGGCTATGTGAACAAGACGTTGTGGAATACTTTGTCCAACACTCTCCAATCGAAATGACACAATTAGAGCGTTGGGGATGTCCTTGGAGCCGTCGTCCAGATGGTGATGTAAACGTACGTCGTTTTGGTGGTATGAAAATCGAAAGAACGTGGTTTGCAGCAGATAAAACTGGTTTCCACTTACTTCATACATTATTCCAAACTTCTATCCAATTCCCTCAAATTCAACGTTTTGATGAACATTTCGTATTAGATATCCTTGTGGATGACGGTCATGCACGTGGTGTAGTCGCCATGAATATGATGGAAGGTACCATGGTACAAATTAATGCGAATGCTGTAGTTATTGCTACTGGTGGTGGCTGTCGTGCGTTCCGCTTTAATACTAACGGCGGTATCGTAACCGGGGATGGGCTTTCTATGGCATATCGCCACGGTGTTCCACTTCGTGATATGGAATTCGTACAATATCACCCAACAGGCTTACCAAATACTGGTATCTTAATGACTGAAGGCTGTCGTGGTGAAGGTGGTATCTTAGTAAATAAAGATGGCTATCGTTATTTACAAGATTATGGTCTAGGACCAGAAACACCAATCGGCAAACCGCAAAATAAATATATGGAACTTGGTCCTCGTGATAAAGTTTCACAAGCATTCTGGCAAGAATTACAAAAAGGCAATACCTTAAAAACTGCAAAAGGTGTTGATGTAGTTCATCTTGATTTAAGACATCTTGGTGAAAAATATCTACATGAACGTTTACCGTTTATTTGTGAATTAGCACAAGCTTATGAAGGCGTTGATCCAGCGAAAGCACCAATTCCAGTACGTCCAGTTGTTCACTATACAATGGGTGGTATTGAAGTGGATCAACAATCTGAAACTCGTATTAAAGGCTTATTCGCAGTAGGTGAATGTGCGTCTTCAGGTTTACACGGTGCTAACCGTTTAGGTTCTAACTCATTAGCGGAATTACTTGTATTAGGACGTGTAGCAGGGGAATATGCAGCACAACGTGCAGTTGAAGCTCAACCAGCAAATCAATCAGTTATTGATGCTCAAGCACAAGATGTAATTAAACGTGTTGATGCATTATTAGCTCAAGAAGGTACTGAATCTTGGTCAAGTATCCGTGATGAAATGGGTAACTCTATGGAAGAAGGTTGCGGTATTTATCGTACACAAGAAAGTATGCAAAAAACCGTTGATAAAATCCAAGAGTTAAAAGAACGTTATAAACGTATCCGTATTTCAGACCGTTCAAGTGTGTTCAATACTGATGTGCTTTACACTATCGAATTAGGTTACATCTTAGATGTAGCGCAATCTATTGCTTGCTCAGCAATCGATCGTAAAGAATCTCGTGGTGCACACCAACGTTTAGACTATACAGAACGTGATGATGTGAACTATTTGAAACATACGTTAGCTTTCTATAAAGCAGATGGCGTACCAACCATTGAATATAGCGATGTGAAGATCACTAAATCACAACCAGCTAAACGTGTTTACGGTGCGGAAGCAGAAGCCGCAGAAGCAGCAAAAGCAGCAAAATAAGGGGCAAAATAATGGCGAATGCATTACAAACAATGACGGTGGAAATTCTACGTTATAACCCTGAAGTAGATAGCGAACCGCATTTAAAATCCTATCAAGTTCCATACGATAGCCAAACCTCATTACTTGATGCGTTAGGTTATATTAAAGATAAACTCGAACCTGAACTTTCTTATCGCTGGTCTTGCCGTATGGCGATCTGTGGTTCATGCGGAATGATGGTTAATGGCAAACCAAAATTGGCGTGTAAAACCTTCTTACGCGATTTTAGCGGCCATATGCGAATTGAACCATTAGCGAATTTCCCAATTGAACGCGATCTCGTGGTTGACCTTAGCCACTTTATTGAAAGTCTTGAGTCAATTAAGCCATATATTATTGGTAACCAAGCGCCAGAGCTTAAAAATGAACCGCAACCTTCATCAGAATTGGCTAAATCAAGAACTAAACAAACGCCAGCACAATTAGAGAAATACCGTACTTTCTCTATGTGTATCAACTGTGGTTTATGTTATGCAGCTTGCCCACAATTTGGCTTAAATCCTGAATTCGTAGGTCCTGCCGCGATTACCCTAGCTCATCGTTATAACTTAGATAACCGTGACCATGGTAAAGCAGAGCGTATGAAGATTCTTAACGGCAAAAATGGGGTTTGGAGTTGTACTTTCGTTGGTTATTGTTCAGAAGTTTGTCCAAAACACGTTGGCCCAGCTTCTGCGGTTAACCAAGGTAAAATTGAAAGTGCAAAAGATTACGTTTTTGCAATGTTAAAAATGCAAAAGTAAGGAGAGTAAAATGACAACAGTAGCAACCAGTAAACGCAAAAAATATGTGCGTGAAGTGAAACCAACTTGGTGGAAAAAGTTAGATTTTTACAAATTCTACGTATTGCGTGAAAGTACATCAGTGCCAACTATTTGGTTCTGTATTGAATTATTCTATGGCTTACTTTGTTTAGGTGATGGTAGTTTTGATACTAAATTTATTGGATTTTTACAAAATCCAGTGGTGGTGATCTTAAATATCATTACGCTTGGCGCAGTTTTATTAAATAGTTTCACATTCTTCAATATGGCTCCACAAATGATGAATATCATTGTGAAAAATGAACGTATCAATGTGAACTTAGTAACCAAAGTATTTTGGGGTATTACTGTCGTAGTAAGCATTATTGCCTTAATTCTATTATAGGGAGAATAAGATGAACAAAGAAACTCCAAAACGTTCAAATGAACCCGTAGTTTGGTTATTATTCGGTGCGGGTGGTGCGATTAGTGCAGTATTTTTCCCTGTATTAGTGCTTATTCTTGGTTTCCTTCTTCCATTTGGAATTGTGTCACCAGATAACATCATTGCATTTGCGCATACTTGGATTGGAAAATTAGCAATTCTTGCTTTGTTAATTTTCCCAACTTGGTGTGGTATCCACCGTATCCATTTAGGCTTACATGACTTTAAAGTGCATGTACCCGCAGGCGGTGTGATTTTCTACGGATTAGCAGTGCTTTATTCTGTACTCACAGTTTGTGCAGTGATTTCTTTATAAGTTAGTTCTTTAATAACAATCCGCACGTAAAACGTGCGGTTTTTAGGCTACCCTATAAGGG
>NZ_JAQIBB010000016.1:0-3579 GCF_027920745.1 Gallibacterium faecale
GCCACGCATACGCACAAAGACGATTTGAGCAACTATCGGGACTTACATCACCTAAAAACGGAGGGAAAACGTCTAGAAAGCTGTCTGAAAGCGAAAAACAAGCAAATTTAAAGGCTCGATTGCAAGTAAGTAGCGAGCTTGGTCATAATCGGGAAGAAATCACTGCGGTCTATGTTGGGCGATAAAAGGGGATGAATAACTTAATATTTTCGTTGCGAGCCTTTTTTAAAAAAAACAATACTTATTCTAATCGCAGAGAAAACTTATACCTATCAATGGAGTGTTTAATAGATTTAGGCTATAAGATCCAAGATATTAAAAACTTGAAGAAAAAACATATCGATATTTTAGTTCAATTGTGGAAAAAACAACAAACCCATATTTATGTTATTGGTGAGCGAATTGAGGATTTGCGTTGGCTCACAAATAAAATAGGAAAAGCTCGTATTGTAGAGCGAGATAATATTGGTTATGGAAAAGAGTTTGATATCACGTGTCCATATTGCAATACAAAAGCTGAATTGGTTTCAGGCAATGTAATTTATCCTTATAGGATAGATTTAGAAAATTCTTTTTATTATCTGTGTTCTCACTGTAATGCTTATGTAGGGACACATAAGGAATCTAAGTACCCCTTAGGGATGCTTGCTAATGAAAATTTAAGAAAAATGAGATTGTTGGTTCATCGAAGTATGGATCAATTATGGAAGTCAAAAATGATGACTAGGAATGAGGTTTATTCCTTATTAGCTTATGAAATGAACATTAAAAAAGAAGAAACTCATATAGGGCTATTCGATTTAGAAAAATGCTCAATGGCATTAGATATTATTAGTGCATATAAGGAATACATATCTTATGTGCAGGATCAGATTAGGGATGCGTATACTTATCAGCAGGAAATTAAAATTTCTATGGCATTAAAAAATAAGAATTAGTCTTGAATTTTTATGATTTCATTATCATAATACTTCTAAAGAGTGCGACAGACTATTCTATTTTGGAGTAGACACTCCGCAACCTATGATGGTCGAGGCAAAGCCCGGTAATGGCGATTCTGGATACTCAAATTTATTTTTGAGCGAACCCCACTTCGGTGGGGTTTGTTATCTTAAGGCTTTCTTAGTTTTTTTCCTTTTAGAATATTTTGCGCAATTTTAAAAAATCCAATGGGTTTTAATTTTTCCCATTTTTCAATTGGATATGCACTAGATATGTGCAGTCGTAACTTCTTTTCAAAACGATACATTACGAAAGTTACTTTATAGAAAACAGTTTCTTGTCTAGCTTCATCAAAGATTTTAATAGTTGCAAAATTATCATATCCAGCAAAACCTATTTTTGAATGAGCTAAGTTTTGTATGATACTGGGTAAGTGTTTTGAAAGTTCATACCGCTTAAAACAAAAGGGACGGCTTTCTCGGTTTGTTACATACATTAATTTCTGCTTTTCTTCTTCCGTTTGAGTAGGATAGTCTTTTGTGAAACAGTGCATTGAATAGGTGACATAAACTTGATATTCAATAGGTGTTTTTTCTTTATCTGTTGCTTCTTGTACGTATTTAACAATGCTTGCATTTAAATGAGATAAGTCAAACACGTGTTTGTTATATATAAAAGGTTTAAAAGTTGATTGCTTATCTAATTTCATAAAAACCTCGATTATTCATTAAAAAATAAAGCATAAGCTCTATCAAAATGAATAAATTTCTATTTTTCCTACAATCTATCACGCTTATTCAATTCATCCGCAATCTCTCTCGTTAAAGCGTGATTAATGATTGTCGTGTATTTCATTAAAACTTTTAACCATTCTGAGGGTAAATCTCTTAATGAGTCTTCAACGAAACGAGTTTTTAGAATTCCCTCATTTCGGAGTTGTTTAATAGCTAGATTGTAATTTTCAGTTGCCCAGTCCCCCTCAGCTTTAGAGCCTTTTGCCACTTGTGGGCGTTTTATTTCTTCAAATACGCCGTATATTTGTCGTGTTGAGTGAGCTTTTGGGGTAATTATAAATTTTAATGCAATAATGCTACGTCCTTGTTTAATCTGTTCTACCTCGACGAGTAGATCCGATTTTTCATTAATTTCATTTATTGCGGGCGTTAAAACTCTCTTTTTAAAATCAAAAAATGCAGAGTATCTATTTTCAATTTGCAGCCATTTTTTTAGATCATCAATAGATATTTTTCGTTCACCTAACATTTTATACTGCATACATAATTCATAAATACGGATAGCGTGAACACTATTAAAATATGCGATATTCTTCAATTGATAAGGTGTAAACTGTCCCTTAAGTTGTGTCAAATACGGCATAACTTCATCAGTCATAACTATACGAAAACGTCCCTCTTTTTTGAAATAAGTTCGAGAAGAAACCCAACGAAATTCAGTTACACGGCTTTCATCTTCCGTATGAACACTCCGATCATAAATTCGCTTAATAGCAGCCTGAATTTGTTTATAAGCGTTGTCTAGACTAATTTCCGGGAACTCTCGTACAAAATCAGCTACTGTGAAATCAAAAACCTTTTGATTTGACTTTGGATCCATTGTGCCAATAGTTAAAGCTAATATACGAACTTCATCAATACTAAGGCGATAGCTTGCCTCAATAAGGCTATTCGCTTTTACAACAACTAAATCATTTACCATAAAGAAAAAATTCCACATAAGCAGACAGAGAAAAATGACTTGTCTGCATATTACTATATCCCATAATAACTGACAATAAAAAAACATTTGTCCGTTTATAACAGGAAATTTGTCCGTTTATAACAGGAAATTTGTCCGTTTATAACAGGAAATTTGTCCGTTTATAACAGGAAATTTGTCCGTTTATAAATTTATAAATTATTGAAAATAAAATGTTTTTTTTATCCGAAAAAACTAAAAAACTAAAAAACAAAAAATAAGACCGTACTAAATTTTAATAATGTTTATTTTTTAGCAAGTTATTGATTTTGTTACCTATGTTCTGTGGAAATCTTTTTTAGCGTTGGCGTTCACGGCAATGCTAAAAAAGATTCAGCAACCGTAGCCGTCAGGCGTAGGGCGGTAGTAAGGATATATCGCATTAGGTTTTTTAGGTGGGAAGTTGCTCTGATCGATTAACAATATCGCACGCCCAATACTGCCATTACACTAAACACTATCGAGGGGTTTCCGTTCGCTCTCGCTCACTACTATCAGGGGGCAAAGCCCCCTAATAACCCCCATAAGAGGCACGATATAAAATCCGTCATTCGCTAAAAAACGTGAGTTTTTTGGGGAATGACGGATTTTGATTATTTAGCTTAAAGTTTTTAGAATTATCAAGGCTTGCAATCATTTCGTATTAAATGATATGCTTAAGACTCACAAAATAGCGAGATCGGCTACTATCGTTGATAGAAATGATCCAAGAGAAAACTTGTAAAAATCGCCCTTTAAAAACCGAGGTGACGGTTTTAAAAATTCACCGCCCTTAAACCTAGGTATGGGTTTCAAAATAAATTACTGCCCTTTAAAGCTGATGGACACGTTAGATAACTGACGACAGCTGATTGAATTGTCCACCCTGTGGGGATTACATTT
>NZ_JAQIBB010000017.1:0-3560 GCF_027920745.1 Gallibacterium faecale
GAGAAATATTTATCCTTTTCTTTGAAAGGCTGTAGGACAGAAAAAGAAGTGAAAGCTAAGGTACTTGAGTGGTTAATACTCTCTAAAGATTTGAGAAGTAACATTAATAAATACTTAAATACTCAATTTACGAATAGAGATTTTGACTTGATCTACGAGTATTTAGGCAGAGCGGTAAATAGGGATCTGACACTAAAGTTTATTAATAAAAAATTTTCTATGGATGTATTTGATGAGCATAAATAATTCATTTTGGGGAAAAAAGCATGGAGCAAGCCTTATCTCTCAAGAAAGCAGCTAAATTGCTTGATATGAGTTATGACGCAGTTTATAACCATCGCCATAAATGGGGGTTTTTTAAAATGCCCGGTTCAAGATTATGGCGAATTTATTACTCCGACCTTGAAAAAATTCGTGAAAAACAAAATAATGTTTGCCGACTAGAAATGCAGGTCGGCGATAAGGAGAAACAATGTCGATCTACAAAAAAGAAAATGGTATATGGTGGATTGATTTCAGGGCACCGAGCGGACAAAGAATTAGACGCTCTGCTAAAACGACTGAAAGGAAACTAGCCCAACAATATCATGATAAATTAAAACATGAATCGTGGCAGGTTGAAAAATTAGGAAAGAAACCTGAACGTACAATGGAAGAGGCTTTGATTAGATTTTTAGAAGTCTCTCAAGGTCAAAAAGATCTGGAAACCAAAATACGCCATACTGAATATTGGCGAAGTGTATTAGGTGGACGATTACTTAGTTCTTTAACAACAGATGATATCTTAAATAACTTGCCAACTCATAAGAAAGGAACGCAAGAAAAGCTATCGCCTTCAACACAAAATCGGTATAGAACATCGATAATGCGAGTGCTATCACTGGCACATAAAGCAGGTTGGATTGATAGTATTCCTTTTGTACCAAAAAATGCTGAACCTAAAGTCAGGGTAAGATGGATTACAAAAAATGAAGCTAAAAAATTAATTGATTCTCTAAGGTTGCAATGGATGAAAGAAGTCTGTTATTTTGCTTTAATGACGGGAGCAAGAATGACGGAAATTTTATCTTTGACATGGGATAAGATTGATTTTGCTAGAAATATTGCGATCGTTACAGGTGATATTGCCAAATCAGGTAAATCTAGACCATTACCTCTAAGTGCGGACGCTATATTACTGCTTAAACGCAAAGAGCAGGAGCGAATTTCTGAATTTGTGTTTCATCGAGGAAAAGGAAAATATATTAGCGAGATAGATCGAGATGATTTTCAACGAGCATTAGAGCTTGCTAATATTTCGGATTTTCGTTTTCATGACTTGAGGCATACTTGGGCAAGTTGGCATGTTCAAAACGGTACTCCATTAATGGTATTAAAAGAATTGGGCGGTTGGGAAACCATAGAGATGGTAAAACGATATGCCCACTTAAATGCTAACCATCTTTTAAGCTATGCAAATGTGGGTACATTTTGGGAACACTCTGCATTGAACAAGTTTGGCACAGTGGCAGAGAATGAAGATTTAATCTTAATTCCAGAAAAGAAAAAAGCCGCAAGCTATTGATTTTCCCAGAAAACTTGCGACCTAAAAGAAACTTGATGGCGGAGGAAGTGAGATTCGAACTCACGGAGGACGTAAATCCTCGCCGGTTTTCAAGACCGGTGCCTTCAACCGCTCGACCATTCCTCCGCAGTTGTTGGCTTAACTAAGCAGGGCTAATCATACGGATTTCAGGATCGTAAGTCAAGCAAGGAAAATACTTTTTTTAATGATTGCCTTAATATTAGCCAAGTGTGCAGTTAAGAGTAGAAAATTTGAGGGAAATAGAGAATGTATATAATGATAGTTTAATAAAATACTGTATTTTTATACAGTATTTTATTAAACTATCAGCTATTCAATATCCAATTACTGGAAAACAATGACTCAGCGAAAAATTATTCATATTGATATGGATTGTTTCTATGCTGCGATAGAGATTAGAGAGAATCCATCTTTAGCGGATAAACCTGTGGCTGTAGGAGGAACGCCACAACAACGAGGCGTATTAGCAACCTGCAACTATATTGCTCGTCAATATGGATTACATAGTGCTATGCCTACGGCACAAGCATTGAAACGTTGCCCGCATTTGGTATTACTCCCTGTGAATATGAAGTTTTATAAAGAAGTATCACAACAAATTCATCAAATTTTTCGACGTTATACTGAAATTATTGAGCCTTTATCATTAGATGAAGCTTATCTTGATGTAACGGAATCTACACAATGTTCAGGATCGGCAACATGGATTGCAGAAGCTATTCGGCATGATATTTGGCAAGAATTATATCTAACGGCTTCAGCGGGCGTTGCCCCATTAAAATTTTTAGCCAAAATTGCTTCAGAACAGAATAAGCCTAATGGACAATTTGTGATTTCACCAGAAAAAGTAGCTGAATTTGTTTATCATTTACCATTACGCAAAATTCCTGGAGTGGGGAAAGTAGTAGCAAGTAGGCTTACAGCAATGGGATTAGAAATCTGTGGTGATGTGCAACAATTTCCGCACCATATTTTAAATGATCAACTTGGTAAAATGGGAGAACGCATTTGGCAATTTAGCCATGCTATTGATGAGCGACAAGTACAGCCATACCGAGAAAGAAAATCAGTTGGTGTAGAAGAAACATTATTAACCGATTTAGCGACACCTGCACAAAGCCATCAAATTATGGAGAAACTCTACCAACAGCTATTACAGCGCTTACAAAAATATTCATTAAATTTTGCAACACAGACATTTAAATTAGGTATTAAGTTAAAGTTTGTTGATTTTCAAACGACAACAGTAGAAAAAACAGGATTATTGTGTCACTTAGCGCATTTTTGGCAATTATTAGAGATCGCTTGGCAACGGAGTCGAGGACGAAAAGTGCGTTTGATTGGCTTACATTTATATTTACCAGAAAGACAGCAATACCAACAAATGAGCCTATGGGAATAAAAGAAAAATTATTCTTTAATAACCCCTTGAAATTTATTTAATAAGTACGATATAAAAGACCGTTTTTGATGACATCATTACTAGAGGGAGAATGTAAAAAATGATGAGGATTATACTGTTTCTAATCACAAACATGGCAGTATTGTTTGTGTTTAATATTATTTTGACGCTGACGGGAATTCGTTCTCAAGATGCAATGGGATTATTGATTTTTGCTGCGTTGTTTGGTTTTAGTGGTTCACTTATTTCACTCTTTCTATCGAAAACAATGGCAAAACGTTCTGTGGGTGCAGAGGTGATTACTAATCCACAAAATGAAATGGAACGTTGGTTAGTTAATACGGTTAAACAACAAACCGAAAAATTAGGTTTACCGATGCCAGAAGTGGCAATTTATCATTCTGCTGATGTGAATGCGTTTGCAACAGGCGCGAGTAAAAATAATTCATTAGTTGCGGTAAGTACCGGACTATTAAATAGTATGACGCGTGATGAAGCGGAAGCAGTATTAGCTCACGAAGTTAGCCATATTGCCAATGGGGATATGGTAACTATGACTTTGTTACAAGGTGT
>NZ_JAQIBB010000018.1:0-3504 GCF_027920745.1 Gallibacterium faecale
AGCATTGAAGATACAATGAAAAAATATGCACCCCCAAGTGAAAATAATACAGAGCAATATATTCGCTATATTACGAGTGCAACGGGACTTGATAGAAATACCAAAATGGGATCTTTATCAAAAGAACAACTGGATGTTTTTGTATCAACCATTCGTAGAGTGGAAGGTTGGAAAGAAGGTAAAGAGATTCCTGTTTCATGAACTTAATAAATAACTTAATAAATTAATCAACTAAGAGGGTAAAAATATGAAAAAAACATTATTTACTATATTAGGTATAAGTCTATTGGGATTAACCTATAGCGCACAAGCTGCTAAGCCTTATGTTTATGATGTTGATAAAATAACATTAAAGGGAATAATTAAAATTGAAAATGATTATGCTTATATGTATTTGGATAAATCAATTGATGTTATTCCTCAAGCAGGAGATGATTTATATAAGCCAGCAAAAAATGTGAAACGAATGCAAGTCGTTAATGTGAATCGAAAACCTGGTGAAAAAACGCCGACAGGATGTCAGATTGTAAAAGGCAGCCTTTTTGGTGCACATACAGCACATCATAAAACACCTGTTTTAGTCTGGGCTGAATCATTTGAAAAATGTAAATAAAATCTTGTGGCAGTTATCCATTTAATTTATACAGGAAATGTACTGTATTGCAGTACATTTCCTGTAAAACTATACAAATAATGATAAAAGTTTAGAACTTGAGATTATAAATAATGACAAATAAGACAACTTATGACAGATACTCTGACGATGCCAAAAAAAGACTTGGAGAGCGTGCAAATAATTACTCAAAAGAAAATTATAAACGTATTAGCCTTGTGTTAAAACCAGACATATTTGCAGCGTTTGAAAATCTGCGTGAACGAGAAAATTTAACACGAACAGGGTTAATCGAGAAGTTACTCGAAAATTATCAACATAAAAGTTGACTTCTTTTTAAATAGTTAACACTATTTAATGGCTTTTTTGTTACAGATTTAACTGTTTTTTGTATATAGCATTAACGAGGAAAAATATGATTAAGAAAAACAAATATTATTATAGAAGGAAAATACGAGATATCACAAGCAATATATTAATGGCAATGGTGATACTTTCATTGTCATTCCTAATTTTTACTCTATTAAAAATTGGAATTGAATGGTGGATTGATAAAAATGAAGCATCTCAGGGTAGTTTGGATTTCAATGATCACTGTAATAGATATTACTTGCAAAGACCAGATGGCAAAGATCAGATTACAATTAATCGTGATTCTGAGATTATCATAAAATTTGATAAGAATGGACGTTGTGATGTCATTATCAACTAGGATTCAAAACAATATAAAGTAATTAGAAACCATTTACAGATATCAAAATAAGCTGTAGTATATACAAAGAATATATACATAAAGGAGGGGGTATGGCTACAGTAACTGCTACAGTTTTTATGAATAATAAAAGTCAAGCAATTAGAATCCCTAAAATTGCAGAATTACCGACCACGACAAAAAATGTGAATATTATCATTCAAGGTAATACTCGTATTATCACGCCATTAAATAATGTTTGGGATAGCTGGTTTTATGATGTGAATACAGTATCTGATGATTTTATGTTAGATAGAGAACAACCGCAAATGCAGGAAAGAGAGTCATTCTAATGTTAAAGTATATGTTAGATACTAATATTGTTATTTTTATAATAAAAAATAAACCTGAGCATTTGTTGCCACTATTTAATGAAAACCAAGCAAGGATTTGTATAAGTTCTATTACTTTAATGGAGCTTATTTATGGTGCTGAAAAGAGTGCAAAAGTAGCACAAAATTTATCGGTTATTGAATCATTTTGTTCAAGATTAACTGTACTAGACTATAATGAGGGAGCAGCATATCATAGTGGTCAAATTAGAGCAGAACTAGCTAAAACTGGACAGCCTATTGGGCCATATGATGCAATGATAGCAGGGCATGCAAGAAGTTTAGGTTTAACTGTTGTAACAAATAATGTCAAAGAATTTACTAAAGTAAATGGTTTAAGAGTGATAGATTGGAGTAAATAATTAAAAATTTTGTGTAGTATGAAGGAAGATAAAAATGTTAAGTACAGAACGAAAAGCTGAAATGATACAAAGCCTAAAAGAAGATTATATTGTTTTAACGGATATTGTTTGTGAAGTTGTTGCTGATACTAAAGCCGATATGCTCGTTTTAAAAAGAGGAAAGATAGATTTATCAAGTCTTGAACAAGATAAAGTTCTCTTACATAAGCTTGATCAAGAGTATTTATCTTTATGTGAAAAAGACCAAGTAAAAGCCGTTGATATTATCGAAAAAATCTACGAATTAAGCGACAAATACGACAAGTTAAGAATGAGCATTTAAAATGGCGAAAGATTTAAAAGTTAATTTAACTGACGTTGAGTTAACGTTAAATAGTGAGATTGCTTTAAAGGCATAGTAGACAAAAAATATCTAATGGATAGGGAGATAAAATAAAAAACCCTTATCTTAAAATAAGGGTCTTCTATTGAGCTATGTGTTTATTAACGTGGGCATGCTCTAGCACCACAAAATTCATCTATTGAGCCATCACTACTGGTTTTAATGTTCCATTTTTTTTCGCTTTTAGATAAGCTTTGCGTGATGCTTCCATTGCTTTACGTTTTAATTCAATAGCACTCATTTTTTTATTGTTTTCCATGTTATCTCTCCCCATATAACGGTGTCTTAATGATAAAACAGTTTTGTTCATTGCCTAAACCGTAAATCGGCTCAAAATCAGCTAATAACAAGTGCCTTCTTTTACACATTTTACGATACATGCGATTGAGTGAGTCTCGTTCGGCAATAAAACAATAACATTCAACTTGATACTGCTTAAAATGTTCATACAGAAATTTTTCTAAAAACTCTTTTAGTTGTTGAATATCTTTTCTTCCAAAATTATGATCTTCTGGTGCATCAAAAAGGTACTTGTTATTACGATGATCTTCATAGTATTCCCTAACAGCAAATTTCACTGTATAAGAGTGATGTCCTGCCACAATCTCACAAATACGAGAATCCAACTCTGTAAAATTTGCAATCAAATCAGGATCGGATGAAAAATCAATAATATATTGTACACCTTTAATTGAGAAATACGCATACTGATGACTGATAACGTCCTCTTCATCGCTCCAAAAAATTGACTCTTGCATAAACTATTCTGTATTAAATTTTAGTATTATACAAAATAAAATATTATCTTTCATCATAAAATACAACATATAAGAATTAGCTGATTGACAACCTCCCAAAAAAAGACTATACCTAACAGTAATTAATCACCTGAAATAGTAATGAGAGGCTCATATGAAAAAGAAAAGTACGTGGGAACGTTTAGATTTTAATATGAAATGCCGTGTTATCGCTATTGGCTTATGTGTATTTTTAGGGTTAGTTGAGGGTTTTCATGCCTTCTTCGCTGTATTATTGATTGTAGCAATATTTGGTTTGCTTAAAGC
>NZ_JAQIBB010000019.1:0-2985 GCF_027920745.1 Gallibacterium faecale
TGCTTTTTTTTGAATTTTTTTATCAACTGTTGTTTTTTACAACAATTCGTCTATTTCATTCCCATAAAATAAGGGCCATATACTTAATGTAATAACATCAAACTATATGACCCTGCTGCTTTTTAAGCACCCAAGATTTATTCTTTTGGTAAGCGTTTAATCGAAACTAATAATCCACCCCAAATAATCACAAGTGCGATAACCATCATAACAATTGCAATTGTACTCATTAGTCTTCCTCCACAACGAATTTCTCTTCATTTTTCCAAGGTAAGTGTGTTAGTAAGAAAGCCACAACCACTAAACCAAATGCCATTCCCCAACCAAAGGTATTAACAAACCAGTTTGGATATCCTTCATACCCTTCACGGAATACTTTAGCACCTTCACTAAACAACATAAATGCAAGAATACCGGTAGTAATAACAATACATAAACGCCAAATAAATCCAATTTTGAATGATGATGTCTTATTAATGTGATTTCCTAATAAACCAAGTTGTTCGTGGGAAACAATGATAACCAATGAACAGAACGCTACCGCCACAATACCAAAGTAGTTTACGAATTTATCCATCACATCCAGCATTGGCAATCCTGTTGTTGTTCCAAATAACACCACAGACAAGAACATCATTGGAATACCCACAATAAAAGTTGAAGGCACACGACCAAATTTCAATTTGTCTTGAACTGAAGCAATAATTACTTCAATAACAGAAATGAAAGAGGTTAATGCTGCAAATGTAAGTGAACCAAAGAACAATACACCAAGTACTGGACCAAACGACGCATTATTGATAATAGTTGGGAAAGCAAAGAATGCTAAACCGATTCCGCCTTTTGCAACTTCATGAACTTGTTGTCCGCTTGCGGCAGCCATAAAACCTAATGCAGCAAATACACCAATCCCTGCTAATAATTCAAAACTACTATTCGCAAAACCAACAACTAATCCAGATCCTGTTAAATCTGAATCTTTCTTCAAATAAGAAGCATAGGTAATCATAATCCCGAAACAGATAGACAAGGAGAAGAAAATTTGTCCATATGCCGCAATCCATACACTAGGATCAGATAATTTCTCCCAATTTGGTGTAAATAGCGCGTCTAAGCCCTTACTTGCACCTGGTAAGAACAAGGCTGAAATAACAAGGATAACGAACATAACAACTAATAATGGCATTAAAATACTTGATGATTTCGCAATCCCTTTTTGTACTCCTAATGCGAGTACACCTAATGCCACTAACCATACGGCAATTAACGGCCCAACAACCATACCAACGAAATCAAAACTTACCCCTTGTGCAATATCGCCCATTTTGAGGAATTCACCCACAAAGAAATCAATAGGTTTATCGCCCCATGCACCATTTATTGAGAAATATGTATAAGATGCTGCCCAACCAAGAACAACCGCATAATAAATACCGATAATGACGTTGACTAATACTTGCCACCAGCCAAAAATTTCAAAATTTTTATGTAAACGTCTGAATGCCAAAGGCGCAGATCCGCGATGTCTGTGCCCAATTGCATAATCTAGGAATAATAGTGGAATACCCGCAGTTAATAACGCAATAATGTAAGGGATAATAAATGCACCGCCCCCATTTTCATATGCGGTATATGGGAAACGCCAGATATTACCAAGCCCTACGGCAGAACCAATAGCTGCTAAAATAAATGCTCTACGCCCCGAAAAAGTTTCTCGTGCTGTGTTTTTCACTTCATTACTCATTTAGCCCTCCTATATTGGACTTTATCATTATATTATTTAGAGTAACTTAATATAATTAAATAATCTTAATTGTCAAACTCTATTTATTTGAAATAAATGCAAAAATTCAGACCATGTTCACTTTTTTGCCAACAATAAAACTAGTAAATTTCTTTATTTTTAGAGAGATTTTCTTAAAATCACACAAAAATGGCTTTTTCTCCTATTTTTTAACAAAATTTTTAGAATAAAAAAACCAGATAAAATCTTAAGAAAAAATTTTTCACTTTCCCGATAAAAATTAAGGCTGGAAATACCAGCCTTAATCTTATTATTCTCAATTTATTTGGTGATTAGTTGCTTTTTCTTTTTGCTCTTAAACCTAGCAATAAGGTAATCACAAATGTCACCACGAATGAAATCAACATACCAATGCAATAAACGGCAATGCTATCTGGTTTAATTGAGATAATCCCCGGTAATCCTGCAGCACCTAACGCTTGTGCTTTAGCATGAAAGAACGCAATAAATGCACTAGAAACGCCAGAACCTATCATTGCTGCAATAAATGGATAACGATATTTTAAATTTACCCCAAACATCGCTGGTTCAGTAATACCTAATAACGCACTAATTCCAGATGGTAATGCAATACCTTTTACTTTAGTATCACGAATTAAGAACAATACCCCTAAACAAGCCGCACCTTGTGCTACATTAGACATTGCCGCAATCGGGAAAATAAAAGTACCGCCAGTATGAGCCATATCTGCTAATAATTGTGTTTCAATAGCGATAAAGGTTTGATGCATCCCAGTGATAACAATTGGCGCATAAAGTGCTCCGAAAATTGCACCGCCAATAAAACCAGTTGTGTCATACAACCAAGTTAACGCATCCCCAATTAAGAAACCAAGCTTGTGGGTAATTGGTCCAACAAAAGTGAAAGTCAGAATTCCAGTAATAAATAATGCGAGTAATGGTGTTAATAAATTATCTAATACTGATGGGATAATCTTACGGAAAGTATTTTCTAATTTTGCTAAGATCCAAGTTGCGGCTAATACCGGTAATACAGAACCTTGATATCCTACTTTTTCAATATGGAAACCGAGGATATCCCAATAAGGAATATTGCCAGATAAGCTTGCTGCACTAAATCCCCATCCATTTTGATCTGACCCCGAAAAGTTAGACTGCTATTTTAAGGACTGAATTCTGTATTGAACAGGACTCAGTCCATTTAATCTTAATTGTATTCT
>NZ_JAQIBB010000020.1:0-2959 GCF_027920745.1 Gallibacterium faecale
TTGAATTTTAGACACTCATATTCTAAACGGGAAACTCTCATTTTTATAATGATTTGTCAGATCATTTAGTTTAGATCTAACCAACAACCACGATACGTTTCATATCCTTCATATAACCACGAAGTTTTTGACCTACTTTTTCAATCGGGTGATTGCGGATGGCATCGTTGACATCACGTAATGTAATGTTATCAATTTCTACGGTTGGTGTAGCTTCGCCTAAGTCACCTTTTTGTAATTGCGGAACAAGTTTTTCACGCATAATTGGTGTTGCTACATTTGCGAATAAGTAGTTACCATATTCTGCGGTATCAGAAATTACCACATTCATTTCATAAAGACGTTTACGTGCAATAGTATTTGCGATTAATGGTAATTCGTGTAGTGATTCATAATAAGCTGATTCTTCAATAATACCGCTAGAAACCATAGTATCGAAGGCAAGTTCTACCCCAGCTTTCACCATCGCAATCATTAATACGCCATTATCAAAGTATTCTTGTTCTTTAATTTTGCCTTCATATTTAGGAGCGTTTTCAAATGCACTCTTACCTGTTTCTTCACGCCATGTAAGTAGATTTTTATCTCCATTTGCCCAGTCAGCCATCATGGTTGCAGAGAATTCACCACTAATGATGTCATCCATATGTTTTTGGAATAAGGTAGTTAACATTGCTTTGATCTGTTCAGAAAGCTCAAAAGCACGTAATTTAGCACTATTAGAAAGGCGATCCATCATTAAGGTAATACCACCTAATTTCAATGCTTCAGTAATGGTTTCCCAACCATATTGAACTAATTGTGCAGCATAAGCCGGGTCTTTACCATCAGCAACTAATTTGTCGTAACAAATCAATGAGCCCGCTTGTAACATACCGCAAAGAATGGTTTGTTCCCCCATTAGGTCAGATTTCACTTCTGCAACAAAAGAGGATTCAAGTACACCAGCACGGTGACCACCAGTTGCAGCAGCCCACGCTTTAGCAATTGCCATACCTTCGCCTTTCGGATCGTTTTCAGGGTGAACAGCAATTAAAGTTGGCACACCAAAACCACGTTTATATTCTTCACGAACTTCAGTACCTGGACATTTCGGAGCAACCATAACTACCGTAATATCTGGACGAATTTGCTCACCTACTTCAACGATATTTAAACCGTGAGAATAACCTAATGCAGCGCCTTGTTTCATTAATGGCATTACTGCTTTAACAACGCTGCTATGTTGTTTATCTGGAGTAAGGTTAATTACTAAATCTGCTTGAGGAATAAGTTCTTCATAGTTACCCACAACAAAACCATTTTCAGATGCACGTTGGAAAGAAGCACGTTTTTCAGCGATCGCTTCTTTACGTAACGCATAGCTCACATCTAAACCAGAGTCACGCATATTTAATCCTTGGTTTAAGCCTTGTGCGCCGCAACCAACGATAACGACTTTTTTACCTTTTAAAAAGTTTGCTTCATCTGCAAATTCGCTACGATCCATGAAACGACAGCGACCTAATTGATCAAGTTTTTGGCGTAAGTTTAATGTGTTGAAATAGTTAGCCATAAAAAAATACTCCTATGCATCTAGATAAGTTAATTGTGTTTACTAAGCGAATAATCATTGCTTTATTTTGAGTATAAGGCTTTTTTTTATTGCGTAAATTGATATTATTGAAATCCATAATTGCAATATATGCAATATTATTAACATCTATTTTGTTTGGGAGGAAATGGTGGATTTTCAACAATTAAAACTGTTTTTACATCTTTGTGAGAGTAAAAATTTTGCTCGATCAGCAGCGTTGAATCATCTCAGTCCTTCAACTCTTTCTCGCCAAATTCAACGGCTTGAAGAGGAAGTGGGGAAAGCATTATTTTGGCGAGATAATCGTTCTGTTGAATTAACGCCAACGGGTGAACAGTTTTATCAATTTGCAGAAAAAACATTACAAGAATGGCGCTTATTACAACAACAGTTGCAACCTAATACGATAGATTTAGTTGGAGAAATTCGGCTATTTTGTTCAGTAACAGCAAGTTATAGCCATTTGCCTGAAATTTTAGCGCGTTTTCGGCAAAAACACCCAAAAGTAGAAATTCAATTAACCACAGGGGATCCAGCGTTAGCAGTTCAATTAGTACAAAGTCGGCAAGTAGATTTAGCTATTGCAGGTGAACCCGAACAACTACCCGACAATATTATTTTTCATCAAATCGACTTATTACCTTTCTCATTGATTGCCCCGAAAGTTGCTTGTGTTGCTAACCAGCTATTACAACAATCACCGATTAATTGGCAAGAGATTCCGTTTATTGTGCCAGTAGAAGGACCGGCTAGGCAGAAAATAGGACAATGGTTCCAACAAAAAGGGATTAAGCATCCTAAAATTTATGCGACTGTTGCAGGACATGAAGGTATTGTCCCGATGGTGGCAATGGGCTTTGGTTTAGCGTTATTACCTGATGTTGTTATTGCTCATAACCCAATGAATACACAAATCACTTATCTCAATATAGAACCAAGTATTGACGCATTATCTTTAGGTATCTGCGTTAATCGGAAAAATTTACAAAATCCAGTGGTGAATATTTTTTGGGAAGAGTTGATTCAAGAAGAAAATACGATTTAATCCCTTTAAAAGGCAATGTTTTTAACTTAATTGAAAATTTATCTTTTATGACGAAAAAGAGGATGAAATTTAATCACCCTCTGAGAAAAACTTTACTGTAATAGGATAAGGTTTAGTTAGGTAAAATATTGTTTTTATTAAAAATATTTTTATTAGAGAAATGAAAAAGCATAATCAGCTGAAGTGATAATTATTATAAACATTACTACAAAAATAACTTTTGATTTCAAGTTTTCGTATCTCTGTGGAATTAGAAAGTCGAAGAAACGCAGAGTTACTATAAAACTAACAATCCATAATAGGGATATAGCAAAACTTGAAGCTAATATTATTAACAT
>NZ_JAQIBB010000021.1:0-2939 GCF_027920745.1 Gallibacterium faecale
AAAAAGTTTTTCTTATGGGGATAATTATCCTTTTAATGGGAATCCCCTAAATTTTTGTTACAATATGCGCCCGAAAATAAGTGGTAAAACAAGTAATAGGTAAACTATGGCAATCTTAACCCTTTCTGGTGCATACCTCTCTTTTAGTGATCATCCATTATTAGATCATACCGATATGACAATCGAAGCTGGTGAGCGAGTTTGTTTAGTTGGACGTAATGGTGCGGGTAAATCAACACTTTTAAAAATTCTCGCAGGGCAAGCTGGGCTTGATGATGGGCAATTAATTATTGAAAAAGATCGTATTATTGCCCGCTTAGAACAAGATCCACCTCGTCATATTGAAGGGACTGTATTTGATTATGTTGCAGAAGGGATTGAAGATTTAGCACAATTATTAAAAGAGTATCATCAATTATCTTTACGGCTAGCGCAAGACTATCAAGAGAAAACATTAGTGCGTTTATCTGAGATTCAGATGCAGCTTGAGCATTTAAATGGCTGGCGTTTTGAAAATCGAATTCAAGAGGTTTTAGCTCGCTTAGGTTTAAATCCAGATGTGGCGTTGGCTGAGCTTTCTGGCGGTTGGCAACGTAAAGCAGCGTTAGCTAGAGCATTAGTCAGAGAACCCGATTTACTTCTATTAGATGAGCCAACCAACCATCTAGATGTAGATACCATAACTTGGTTAGAAAATCTGTTACTTGAGTTTAAAGGTAGTATCGTTTTCATTTCGCATGACCGTGCGTTTATTCGTCGAATGGCAACGCGGATTATTGATTTAGATCGTGGCAAATTGGTTTCTTACCCAGGTAATTATGAACAATATTTGCAAGAGAAAGAGGAAAATCTACGTGTAGAAGCGTTGCAGAATGAATTATTTGATAAACGTTTAGCACAAGAAGAAGTTTGGATTCGTAAAGGAATTGAAGCAAGACGTACACGAAATGAAGGGAGAGTACGTGCGTTAAAAGCAATGCGTGAGGAACGCCGTCAACGTCGTGATGTAATGGGGAAAGCGAATATCCAAGTCGATAATGCAGTGCGTTCTGGCAAAATTGTATTTGAAATTGAAGATCTCAATTATCAAATTGGCGATAAAGTGTTATTAAAGGATTTTTCAACCACAATTTTGCGTGGTGATAAGATTGCTTTAATTGGTCCAAATGGGTGTGGAAAGACCACCTTTATTAAGTTGTTGTTAGGGGAATTACAACCTACTTCAGGGCGGGTGCATACTGGGACAAAACTTGAAGTTGCTTATTTTGATCAATATCGTTCGATGTTAGATCCAGAAAAAACAGTAATGGATAATGTTGCCGATGGTAAGCAAGATGTCGAAGTGAATGGCGTAAAACGTCATGTGCTTGGTTATTTGCAAGATTTCTTATTTCCACCGAAGCGGGCGATGACCCCTGTTAAGGCATTATCAGGCGGTGAAAAAAATCGTCTGTTATTAGCCAAATTATTGTTAAAACCGAACAATTTATTAATTTTAGACGAACCAACCAATGATTTGGATGTGGAAACATTAGAGTTATTGGAAGAATTACTCACAGAGTATGCGGGTACTGTGATTATTGTTAGCCACGATCGTCAGTTTATTGATAATACGGCAACAGAGTGCTTTATTTTTGAAGGAAATGGTATCTTAAATAAATATGTTGGTGGTTATCATGATGCGAAGCAGCAGCAAGCGAATGCATTAGCGCAAAAACAAACGGAAGCCAAAACAGTAAAAGTTGAAACTGAAGAGAAAAAACAAGATAAAAAACAGGATTTTCGAGCCAATAAAGTACGTAAAGTAAAACTTTCGTATAAAGAACAGCAAGAATTAGCTCAAATGCCAACATTGTTAGAAACATTAGAACAACAGATTCAACAATTACAGGCGGAAATTAATAGTCCAGATTTCTTTACGCAGGCAAATGAGGTAACCAGCCAAAAATTACAGCAATTAGCAGAGCAAGAACAAGCCTTAGATGATGCATTAACACGTTGGGCTGAATTAGAAGAAATTGCTAATGGTTAAGTCGATTGCTAAGAAAATTTAGGAAAATGCTAAAAGAATAAGCAACAACGCCAGACTGGCTTGCATTTCCGCACTATTTATCAGATAATGCGAGCCGTCTTTTCGACATCTTCAATGGAGGCCTTTTCGGTTCCTCGCAACAAACTCTAGCTCAGCGGGTCAGGTTCGGAAGAAAGCAGCCCAAGTTAGAACTTTGTGTGCCGAGATTCAGCTGAAAAGGCCTCCGCCATTTTATCGCCATTCATATATAAATATTTTATAATTCTTTCAGAAAATTTATCCTTACCAATAAAGTGATCTTGTAAGATGATATTTTTTAAAACATACTTATTTATAAATAATTTGATAGCTCATATTTTGAGAATATAAATATAGGTAGCTTTTCTGGTGAATTAATAGATAAATTAACCGATAAAAAGGAAAATAAGTAATGGATACCTTAACAAGATTAAGGAAAACTTTTGGTTATACACTTGGATTGATTATTCAAGTACAAGGTATGATTTGGATTAAACGTTATTTAGATAAAAATATTATTGATCAAACAGCTTTTTTCTTTAATAAAGAATATTTATATATTAATTTTAAATTTTTTTTATGGATGTGGTTGATACTTTTTGCATGGTCATTTACTGATGATTTTTGGAAGTTAATAAAAAAGCAATAATTTTATATTGGATTGAAGATGATTATTATCTTTATATAATAATGAAAATGTGGATTATTCTTGAAAAGAATATTACTAGATATTTTTATTGTAAAAGTTGTTTAGATAGGTATCTTGTCAAATTAAGAAAAAACTTAAATAAAATTAATGTTTGACTTAACTAAATATAGTTGAGAAATAGCTACTAAATAATAGATTAGACTGTGGATGCACTTAAATTTAGTCACAAATCCTAATAAA
>NZ_JAQIBB010000022.1:0-2780 GCF_027920745.1 Gallibacterium faecale
AGATTAGCCCCTTTACTGTCTTATAAACTTTATTTTTCACTAAACCAGATCAAAGTTGCCATACGGCCAGTTTTGCCATCACGCCGATACGAAAAAAAGTTTTCTCGGTCGCTAAAGGTACAATATTTACCACCACTAATATTTTCAGCTAAGATGCCTGCTTTTTGTAAGCGTAAGCGTGCAAGTAGGTAGAGATTAGCAAAATACTTGCCTACATTTTGAGGATCAGGTTGAAACGCTTGTTTTGCAGTTGGATCTATTTGACAAAATGCAGTGAGGACATCTTCTCCGACTTGAAAAGCGGTTGGGCCAATCGCAGGTGCTAACCAGACGTTAATTTGATCAGGAGAGGATGTAAATTGAGCTAATGTATTTTCTAATACACCATGAGCTAAACCACGCCAGCCAGCATGAGCGGCGGCAACTTCTTTGCCATTATTTGCTGCAAAAAGAACTGGCAAGCAATCAGCGGTCATAATCAAGCAGACTTGGTTAGCTTGATTAGTATAACAAGCATCAGCAGTGAGATTATTATCGTTAAGATGTAACCGTTTTACAGTTGTGCCATGCACTTGTGTCAAAAAAGTTGGAAATTCAGGTAATTGAAATTGCTCAACTAATTGTTGGCGATTCTGTTGTACTAAGTCAGGATCATCGCCAACATGATCGCCTAAATTCAGCCCAGCAAATACGCCACAGCTATGACCACCGGGACGTAATGTGCTTAAAGCATGGATATTGGCTGGCACTTGCCAATTTGGATAAATTGCTTTCATTAATAATCTAGCTCGTCTTTATGTAATTCGTAATCAGTTTTTAATGCGTCAACTAATTCCACAAAATCTTCTGGTAAGGGAGCATACCATTCCATTAACTCACCAGTAATTGGGTGTTCTAAGCGTAGCATAATGGCATGTAATGCTTGACGTTGGAATTGACGCAATACAGTTAATAAAGCTTCACTTGCACCTTTTGGTGGTTTCGGTCTTCCGCCATAAGTTTGATCACCTAATAATGGGTGAGCAATATGTGCCATATGAACACGAATTTGGTGAGTTCTTCCTGTTTCGAGGCGTAATCGTAAGCGAGTGTAATTACGGAAGCGTTCCATAATTCGGTAGTGAGTTACCGCAGGTTTACCCATCGGATGAACTGCCATATGAGTACGCTTGGTTGGATGGCGAGCCATTGGCTGATCGACTGTACCACCTTTGGTCATAATACCGCTTGCAATGGCTTCATATTCACGGGTAATTTGGCGTTTTTGTAAAGCACGTACCAATTTTGTTTGTGCTTCAACTGTTTTAGCCACAACCATTAATCCTGTCGTATCTTTATCTAAACGATGTACAATTCCCGCACGAGGTACTTCCGCTATTGGTGGATAGTGATAGAGTAAACCATTTAAAACTGTATTATCAGGATTACCCGCGCCCGGATGTACCACTAAATCTTTTGTTTTATTGATTACCAGAATGTGGTCATCTTCATAAATAATGTCTAGTGGGACGTTTTGTGGCGTAAAACGGGTATCTTCTTCAATTTCAACTTGCATTACGATCTGTTCTGTACCAAACACTTTTTCTTTCGGTACTGTGACCACTTTACCATCAACTTGTACTAAACCAGCTTCAATCCAAATTTTTATTCGAGAACGGGAATATTCCGGAAACAATTCCGCTAAAGTTTGGTCTAATCGTTGGCCTAATTGACGAGGTTGAACCTCTGCCGTTAATTTAAGGTGTTCCATAGTGATAATAATTCCAGTAACATAAACATTTAATTATTTGCTGATACGCTATACAATAACAGCAAAGAATGATGTCAAAGTCGTGATTGTACCTTAACTATCAGCGAGTTTACAGATTGAAAATACATTGTGCGATGAATTCATCGAGCAACTCGTCCAATCAAATTGAGGATCTATAATGAGTATGAATAAGATAAAAGCGATAGCTGTCACTGCCTTATCTGCGTTGGTATTAACAGCTTGTTCCAACTCTAAAGAGCAAGTAGAACAGGCACCAGTTCAAGAGTTATACCAAAAAGCCCAAGATTATCTCCAAGATGAAAATTATCGCCAAGCTATTCGTTACCTTGAAGCCACAGACAACCGTTTCCCATATGGTGAATACGCACAACAAGCAGATTTAAATTTAATTTATGCATATTATCGTAGCGAAGATTATGTTAATGCCTTATCAACCGCTGATCGCTACTTACAAAAATATCCACAAGGCCCACATCTCGATTATGTATTATATATCGCAGGCTTAACCAATATGGCGTTGGGGGATAATTTATTCCAAGATTTCTTTGGGGTAGATCGTGCTTCACGTGAAACTAAACCAAGAGAAAATGCCTATGGAAATTTTGAAACATTAGTACGTTATTTCCCAAACAGTGAATATACTAAAGATGCGGTGCAACGGATGCAATATATCCGCGAAAGTTTAGCAAAACATCAATATGAAATAGCAGAGTTTTACCAAAAACGCCAAGCTTATGTTGCAGTGGTAAACCGTATTCAAGATATTTTATTACGTCAATATCCTGAAACAAGTTATGCGTATAAAGCATTGCCAATGTTACAAGAAGCCTATGCCGAGCTACATTTGGATAAACAAGCCAATGAAATTGCGAAAGTTTTAGCAAACCGTACTGAAAAAACATTCCCAGAATTAGAAAAACCGGAATCTGCGCCGGATGTGAAACCGCCATTGAAATAATCAATGGGTGAAAGTTTATCAAAGGTGTGAGAGCAATTTCACACCTTTTTT
>NZ_JAQIBB010000023.1:0-52389 GCF_027920745.1 Gallibacterium faecale
CGTTTTACCCAAACCTGCTGCACCGGTGATAACATTAATGTCGCCCTCAACATGAGCAAAATGCACAACATCTTGGCAACGGCGAGCTGCAAACGTCATCACAAAGGTTGCGTTAAACTGACGCTCTGACGTTCGAGTAAGCGTTTGACCGCTTCGTCAACATCATCAGTTCGTCCCGCATAAGTGCCCTTTAAATATTGATTAATTACCGCCACACTTTTACCCAACGCTTTAGCGACTTGTGTTTGTGTTGACCTCGTTTGTTCCATGTAATGCAATAATTGTTCTTTCATCTTTATGCTCCCATTGCTTTTTTGCGTTGATATTCAAGCTCTGACGGCAGTATTGCGACCCGTTCTTCGTTTTTCTGTTTTATGACTTGGTTTAAACCGTGCAATAAATCAGTACTTGGTTGATGTTCAATCGTAATAACTGGATTGGCTTCAGCTCTGATTTCATCGACTTGTTCTTGTTTAAGTTTCATTCGGCGTTGATGACGTTCTTTGCGAGCTTTATCCACAAACGTTTCAGCAAATGCGGCACGTTTATTACCGTTCCAGATAGCTTCACAAAGATAAGTGCCGTCTTGTTTGCGGATAATCACACTGTTGGCGTCGTGGATATCAAACGCAACAACCACTTTTTCGCCGTCAACATCCAGCAATCTTTGACTAAAGTAATCGTTGTTAAAGAGTGATACCCAACCACGTTGAGCAACACGCAACACTTGCGGTCTAAACATATCGCGAGCTTCAATCGGCGTAACTCTAATAATGTCGTCATCATTTAATAACTGTTGACGTTTACGAGCGGGCGTCATACCGATTTCGCGGTGGATATGTTCGTTGTTGTACCAATCCACCCCAATTTGCACCGCATCGATAAACTGTTGCCAGGTTGGCAATTTGCCTTTTGCCCACTGCTGTTTATCGGTTAATTCGGTTCGTCCATCTCTTAAAGCCTTGTCTAAACTAATGACAGCGGTTGAGGTTTTACGCACTGTTTCGCGGTCTGCTCCTGTGCCGTGATAAGTGGCAAATTGGCGAGCAATGCGTAACGCTAAGGTTTGGTTTACACGTTCAATAATCCCACGTGCCTGCGGATTACCCGGTATCCCGGTTTGGTGATTAATACCTAGTCTTGGTAAAATCCCTGTAATGTCTGCATCTAACATCCAGTTTTTCTCACCACCACCGTTATCTGAGTAGTAAATTGCCGGGATACCGTGTTTTTCGACACCGTAGCGGATTGCGTCAGCCACAGCTAAACAGTTTTCCGCGAGTGATACCGACCAACCAACAATAAAGCGACTTGCGGTATCCATCACTAAGGTTAATTCAGGGATAAACGGGCGACCGTGTTCAAGGTGAGCAACTTTCATCTTCATTGAATGACCATCACCAACCCAGACATCATTGGCTCTTAATACTGACCAGTCGCGTTTTACATAGGTATTTAATGCACGTAATTCCGCACCCGTTTTACGTCCAATCGCTCGCATATACGGATTAAGTTTTTTCAATCCACGTCTTACAGCAGAGAGCGATGGCAAAATTTCAAGCATATAAGGCTGATCTGCATAATGTTCCGCTGCTTGTGAGATATATTGAGTATAGGCTTCGGCAATATTGACGCCGTTCGTGTTGCGATACACCGCTAAAAAGTGTGGCAACCAAACCAACTCATTGAGCTCTTTTTCTCGTCTTTGTAGAGGAGCAAGACGTTGTAATCTTTCGGCTGGGGTTTTACATTTTTCGTAATCAAGTACCCATTGATTGAGAGTTCTAGTAGAGAGCGTTCTATTACTTTTACCATCTTTATTACGTGCATTAGCAATATTGACTAACTCTTGTACGTGTTCAGGTAGCGTATTTTGTTTTGCCTGTTCGCAAAAATATTGGATTGCTTTATAACGTACATGTAATTGTTCCAACTGTTTTACATAAGCAACGATAGCCATTCTTGCATCAGCGATAGCACGTTGTTTATCTGTAAGCTCATCTATATTTACAGGCTTAGTAACAACTTCACTTTTTGGTTTTGTCATTACTGATACAGCAAGTTTTTGTTTAATTTCATCTTGCACGTCTCGAGGTAATGATGCTAATTCATATTCATAACCACCACCTTTACCAACTCGTTTACGACCAATCCAAAATTGTTTTTTAGCTTGATGATTTACTCCTTGCCTTGTATTAGGTAAACAGGCTAAACTTAAATTAGCTAATTCAGTGGCGGTGTAATGCGTTTTTAGGTTATTCATGTTTTTTCTTAACCTCTATTCGCGTACTTTTTACTTTTACGGTGAGCATAACGTTCTGGCCAGATTTTCTCTGGTGGTTCGCCAATAGCTTCCGCAATAATGCGTTCTCCTTTTAACCAAGGTCGATCAAAAGCATTTTTTAAAGTACTGCCATTGCTATATCCGTGATATAGAGATAGTTGTCTTAAAGACCATCCTTTTTTAGCTAATGCAGCTTTGATGTCTTCCCTATGCCAATCAAAAGCTGCTTTTTTATCGTTAATTAATGTCCGCATTAGATAACTCCTTTCGTTTAATCTATGCGGTAAACATATACCTGTTTTCAGGTAAAGCAAGCTGTAAAACAACTCTTTTACAGTTAAAAAATAATAAAATTAACCTGTAATTTGGTAATTTATTGATTTTCAAACAAATTTTTTAACTGTAAAAAGTGAAAAAATAAATGTAGAGATTTTCTGGTTATGGATTTTAACTGTAAAAAGGTTAATGGATTAGGTGAACGCATTAGGAATTGCCGAGAAATAGCTAAATTGTCTAGGGCAGCAGTATCTGAAAGATTAAATGTTGCAACATCAACTTTGCAAGCATGGGAAAGTGGGGAGAGAGAACCTCCTGCTTCAGGGATAGTTGGTCTAGCAGAAATACTAAACACTTCAATAAATTATTTACTGTATGGGGTAGAGTTACAAAATACCGATATTCAGGTAAATACAACACCAGATGTATTACAAGACGAATATGATGGCTCCGTATGTATAAATGATTATAGGAATATTTTCGTTTCGGCTGGCTTTGGGCGATTTAACGAAGAAGTGAGAAACCCTGACTATGTTCGTATTGATTCTAACTGGGTAAAAAGTAGGGGGTTTAAAGCCAGTGAATTAGCTATGTTCAAAGTTAGTGGGGATAGCATGTACCCTACACTCAAAGATGAAGAAGATATTATTATTCATACTGCACAGAAAAAACTCAAAGAAGGGAAAATATATGTCATTAATCATCAAGGAGCAATGTGGGTTAAAAAAATTAGATTTGAACTAAGTGGTGTTAAGTTAATTAGTGATAACCCAATGTATCCACCAATCCCATTAACTTGGGATGAAGCTAACGCTTTAATTGTTATTGGGCAAGTTGTTAGAGGATATAGAGATTTTTAAAATTTAAAAGTGATCACACGATTTTTAAAAACAGATTAAAACGTTTTTAAACGTGGATCACTTTATGCAAAAAATAACGCATTTTTCGCTCATTTCTGATCAAATTCATTTCCTTTATATTTTGCATAAAATATCAAAGATTTCCACAGCAAGTCATTGTTTCCTTTAAATTTTTTTTCGACCAATTCATATTCTTTTTTTGTTTTTATTTTTATGCAAAATCAATCAGTACCCCACATGAGCCAACAGAAACTCGTCATATTGTAGTACGAGATAAACAATTAATTATTTCACCAAGCTGGTCAATTCATTCTGGTTGCGGTACGAAGAATTACAGCTTTGTTTGGGGTATGGCTGGCGAAAACCAAACTTTTGATGATATGGATTTTATTCCAATGCAAGAGTTACGTTAGCAATATTTCTTTATTTTTATACACACTATCCAATACAGGAGAGCAATATGAAAATCTTCAAATTATCAAAAAAAGCTACACTTTTAGCAACAGCCATTACAGCACTTTATTCTTCTTATGTTACCGCCGCAACAGAATTAAAAGTGGCTTTTAATCAGTCAGATAAACATCCGCAATATCAAGCATTAAAACAGTTTGGTGAAGATCTTGCAAAAGCGACCGATGGTCGTTACAAAGTGAGTGTATTTCCGAATGAATTATTAGGTGACCAACGTGCTTCATTAGAATTAGTACAAAATGGTGCTATTCAAATGGCTGTTGTTGCAAATCCATTAGTTGAAAATTTTGATAAAACATTTGCGGTATTGGGGATTCCTTATGTTTATGCAAATACAGCACACCAAGAAAAAGTCTTTACTTCTGGTATCTTAGATGAGTTATTTGCTTCAACCAAAAAATTCGGCTTTGAGGTATTAACCGCATATACCGCAGGTGCAAGAAGTCTTTATACCAAAGGCGCACCAATTAAAACAAAAGAAGATTTAAAAGGTAAGAAAATCCGTGTATTACAATCAGATACGATGATTAAGATGCTTGCTTGTATGGGTGGTACGGGTGTTCCGATGAACCAAGGTGAAGTTTACACTGCAATTCAACAAGGTGTATTAGATGGAGCAGAAAATAACGAAATTACCTATGCAGATTTAAAACAATATGAAGTCGCACCTTATTTCTCTCGTACAGGGCATTTACGCGTTGCTGACTTATTAGTCGTGAGTGAATCATTCTTATCTTCAATGACACCAGAAGATCAAGCTACTTTGAAAAAATTAGCGAAAGAAAGTACTAAAAAAGAATTTGAATTATGGAATGCTCAAATTAAAAAAGCGGAAGCTTTGGCTAAAGAAAAAGGTGCAACCTTTGTGGAAGTAGATACTACGCCATTCCAAGAAAGCTGCAAACCATTACAAGAAGAATTAATTAAGACGCCAACCCAAAAAGCGTTATACGAAAAGATTATCGCATTGAAATAAGCAAAAAAGAGGATAGGTGAAATATGCCTATCCTTATTTATTTGAGGCGATGCGTGGAGGTGTGTGGTGTTTAAAGCATTATTTGCAATTAAAAAGATACTGGATAAGGTCATTGAAGGAATCTGTATTTTCATTGTTGGTTTAATGACAATTCTGATTACTTATCAATTTGTTGTCCGTTATGTATTTAATAGTCCAAGTGCAGTTAGTGAAATTTTATCTCGTTATTTATTTGTTTGGTTAATTCTATTTGCGGGTGCTTATGTTTTTGGATTAAGAGAGCATATGGAAATTGGTTTCTTAAAAAATAAGCTTCCACCAAAATTACAAATTGTTGCTGATTCTATTTCAGAACTTGCGATTGCTGCATTTGCAATTGGAGTAATGATTATTGGTGGTTATAGCGCCACAGTTAGACAAATGTTTCAACTTGATTCGGCGTTACAAATTCCAATCGGTTTTATTTATTCAGCGATTCCAATTAGTGGTGGAATCATCGTTTTTTATTCAATCTGTAATTTAGTGAAATTTTATCAACGTCCAAAAGCGTAGATAGATCTAGAAGGAATATATTATGGATTTAGCAACAACTGCCGCCTTAATCATGCTTGTCGGCACAGTCTTTTTCTTAGTAATAGGTGCGCCTATTAGTATTAGTGTTGGAATTTCCTCTGTTGCTGCAATGTTAGCAATATTGCCGTTTCAAGGAGGAATGGTCACTTCTGCACAACGTATTTTTGTTGGCTTAGATTCTTTTGCCTTATTAGCAATACCATTTTTTATTTTAGCTGGAAATATAATGAATAGTGGTGGAATTGCTATCCGTTTAATTAATTTTGCTAAGATTTTTAGTCATTTCTTACCAGGTTCATTAGCACAAACCACAATAATTTCTAATATGTTATTCGGTTCTATTAGTGGATCTGGTGTTGCTTCTGCGGCAGCGGTGGGCGGAATCATGACGCCAATTGAGAAAAAAGAGGGATATGATCCACGCTATAGTGCAGCGGTAAATATTGCATCTGCACCAACGGGTATGTTGATTCCGCCAAGTAATACGGTGATTGTATATGCAACGGTTGCTGGAAGTGTATCTGTGTCTGCATTATTTATGGCAGGTTATTTACCAGGTATTCTATGGGGCGTTGCGGTGATGATTATAGCTGGATTCATGGCAAAGAAACGTGGATATGTGGCAAAAGAAAAAATCACCTGTGCTGAAAGTGTGAAAGTAGCGTTAGCAGCCATTCCAAGTCTTTCATTAGTTATTATTGTTATTGGAGGAATCTTGGCAGGAGTTTTCACTGCAACAGAAGCTTCTGCAATAGCGGTGGTTTACTCTTTATTTTTGAGTTTATGTTATCGTACATTCTCTCTTAAAATGTTACCGCAAATTTTCTTACAAACTGCAAAAATGTCTGCCATAGTGATTTTTATGTTGGCGACTTCATCAGTAATGTCGTGGGTAATGGCATTTACACAAATTCCTAATATGATCGCATCTGGATTATTGTCTGTTACCGATAATCCAATCTTAATTTTATTAATTATTAATGTGATTCTGTTGTTGGTGGGAACGTTTATGGATCCAACACCTGCCGTGTTGATCTTTACACCGATTTTCTTACCAATTTGTACCTCTTTAGGAATGAGTCCTGTACAATTCGGAATTTTACTCGTATTTAATCTTTCATTAGGTACAATTACCCCACCAGTTGGACCAATTCTATTTACTGGTTGTAAGGTAGGAAATGTTGAAATTGAGCAGGTAATCAAAACATTATTACCTTTCTTTTTCGCGATTTTCGTGACTTTAATGTTAGTGACTTATATTCCTGCTATTTCAATGTCTATTCCAGAGTTAATGGGATTAGTTAAATAAGAGGGATTCAGGGAGATTAATGCTATATGTTGGAGCAGCTGTTTAATCTACCGCACTTTCTCTTACTTGGCTCGCAGGTGTCGGCACTGAGTTCTCTGTTATCAGCGTGCCGTACGGCAACAGCGATCTATGTTTCTTCTAAATATGTAGCCCTGTTTTTTGTGATTATTGGGATTACATTTGGTTATGTTGTTTCAGATTCAATTTGGCAATTTTTTCCAATTTTAGGTACTACAATAGGAACAATTTCACTATTTCTATTGAAAGGAATTCCGATGCGATTATTAATGTTGGTTGGATCGGGGTGTTGGTTGACAAATAACATTATCGTGGGATCTTTGGGTGGAATTCTGCTCGAATCTACTGTGATAGTGATGAATTCAATCACTATTTTACGTTTAGTGTTACAAAATAAAGAAAAACAGCGAGTTATCTCTGAATAGAAGAAATTTAGGTAAAATATTCATCTTTTTAGCGATCTATTTTTATGATCAGGCTTGAGAAATCAAGATAAAGTGAGTATAATCCACGACCTTTAATATAGTTAGTAGCGGGTCGGGTTTCATACCTGACGAGGTAGCTAACAAATCTAAACCAATTAGAATGTTGGTAATCCGAACCGTAGAGCTTAAGCTTTAGTTAATTATTGGAGAATTACAAATGTCCAGAGTCTGTCAAGTAACAGGCAAACGCCCGGCAGTTGGTAACAATCGTTCACATGCGATGAATGCAACTCGTCGTCGTTTTTTACCAAACCTTCACACTCACCGTTTCTGGGTTGAAAGTGAAAACCGTTTCGTAACTTTACGCTTAACAGCGAAAGGTATGCGTATTATTGATAAAAAAGGCATCGATGCAGTTTTAGCTGATCTTCGTGCTAACGGCGAAAAAATCTAAGGAGCTGAAAAATGGCAGCAAAAGGTGCTCGTGAGAAAATCAAACTTGTTTCTACTGCAGAAACAGGTCATTTCTACACTACAACTAAAAATAAACGTAACATGCCAGAAAAAATGGAAATCAAAAAATATGATCCAGTTGTTCGTAAGCATGTTATTTATAAAGAAGCAAAAATTAAATAATCGCTTTTTTATAAGACACATTTTTTAAATTTAACTGCACCCAACGGTATTTACTGATGGGTGCAGTTTTTTATCTATTATGGAATAGCTTAATACTATTTCCTTCATTGAGTCAGAGTGTAATCGGTAGTATTCTGAACTATAACGTAAGTTATTAAGGAAAACTAATGAGGCAAGTCGAACGACCATTATCAGGTTTTTTATTGGCATTAACGACAGCGATTTGTTGGGGATCACTGCCGCTTGCTTTACAACGAGTATTAACCGTTTTAGATAGTTATACCATTGTATGGCTACGCTTTCTGATTGCGATGTTAGGTTTAGCAGTTATCTTAACGGTAATAAGGAAATTGCCAAAATTTAAGATTGCATTTAATCGCCGTTTTCGTTGGATTACCCTAGTAGGATGTATTGGGCTCGCTGTTAATTTTATCTTGTTTAATACATCGCTGGAGTATATTAACCCTTCTGTTTCTCAAGTTTTGGGGCAGGTATCGCCTTTCTTTATGATGTTGGCAGGGGTAATTATTTTTAAAGAGAAGTTAAAGTGGAACCAAAAATTAGGGGCAGTGTTACTATTTATTGGTTTATTAACTTTTTTTAATGAGCGTTTAATAGAATTATTTACCAGTTTAACGACCTATACCAAGGGTGTGCTAATTTGTGTTTCAGCGGCAATTATTTGGGTATCATATGCGATTGCACAAAAATTACTATTACGCCGTTTTAATTCACAACAAATTTTATTCATCTTTTATATTGGTGCAGCACTAATTTTTACGCCATTTAGTCGCCCGACAAGCCTATCGGGATTAAATTGGGTTACGGGATTATGTTTGGTCTATTGTTGTTTAAATACTTTAGTGGCATATGGTGCATATGCAGAAGCATTAAACCGCTGGGAAGTTGCAAAAGTCAGCTCAATTATCACGTTAACGCCGTTATTTACAATTGTCTTTGTTGAGATATTTCATCGTATGTTCCCTGATGTTGTTGCTGCATCTAACTTGAATTTTTTGGCATATGTCGGGGCATTTATTGTAGTATTAGGCGCATTGTGTTCAGCGGCGGGGCACAAATTAATTAAAACACGTCGGTTTGACGTCATAGGAGATAAATAAAGTATGAAGTTTATTGATGAAGCATTAATTAGAGTGGAAGCTGGTGATGGTGGTAATGGTTGTGTCAGCTTCCGCCGTGAAAAGTATATTCCAAAAGGTGGCCCTGATGGCGGTGATGGCGGTGATGGTGGTGATGTCTATTTAATTGCTGATGAAAACTTAAATACACTTGTTGATTACCGTTTTGAAAAGCGTTTTGCGGCTGGACGTGGTGAAAATGGCCGTAGTTCAAATTGTACAGGACATCGTGGTAATGATATTACATTACGTGTACCAGTCGGAACACGAGCAGTAGATAACGATACTCGTGAAGTGTTGGGCGATTTAACTGAACATAATATGAAACTACTCGTGGCAAAAGGTGGTTATCATGGTTTGGGAAATACACGTTTTAAATCTTCTGTGAATCGAGCACCACGCCAAAAAACTAATGGAACACCTGGTGAAAAGCGCGATTTACAATTAGAACTGATGCTATTAGCGGATGTAGGCATGTTAGGGTTGCCAAATGCAGGTAAATCAACGTTTATTCGTGCTGTATCCGCAGCGAAGCCAAAAGTAGCAGATTATCCATTTACAACATTGGTACCAAGCCTTGGTGTGGTGAAAATTGATGCCAATCGTAGTTTTGTGATTGCTGATATTCCTGGATTAATTGAAGGTGCTTCTGAAGGGGCAGGCTTAGGAACACGTTTCTTAAAGCACTTAGAGCGTTGTCGCGTATTAATTCATTTGGTTGATTTATTGCCAATTGATGAAAGTGATCCTGCAGATAATATTGCAATTATTGAAACAGAATTATTCCAATACAGTGAAAAATTAGCAGATAAACCTCGTTGGTTAGTATTTAATAAGATTGATACGATGGATGATGCAGAAGCACAACAACGAGCAGCTGATATTGTTGAACGTATTGGTTGGGAAGAGGATTATTATTTAATTTCTGCGGCGACAGGACGTAATGTACCTGATTTAGTACGCGATGTAATGGACTTTATTGAAGCAAATCCTCGTGAAAAAGCTGTTGTTCCTGAGAATGAAGAAGTTAAGTTTAAATGGGAAGACTATCATCAACAACAATTGGCAGATGCAGATATTGAGGATGACGATGATTGGGATGATGATTGGTCAGAAGAAGATGAGGAAGGGGTAGAGATCATCTATAAACCTTAAATGAATGAATTGATGTAAATGGCGGATTACTCCGCCATTTTTATTTGTTGTAATGCAGCTTTTAAATGACCTTGTGTCCCTTGTAATAATTGTTCTGCGTCTGAACGAGAGAGTTGACCTAAAATCATCATAATAGCCAGTTTGGCTTGATTATCGGCTAGTTTTAGGTAATGAGCTGCCGTTTGTTGATCACAATCTGTTGCTTGCATCACAATCTTCACGGCACGATGGCGTAACTTTTCATTTGTTGCTTGTACATCAACCATTAAGTTTTGATAACACTTACCCATTTGTACCATACTTGCTGTGGAGAGCATATTGAGAACCATTTTTTGTGCAGTACCTGCCTTTAAGCGTGAAGAACCAGTTAATATTTCTGCACCTACAACGGGGGTAATTGCGATATCAGCGATTTTTGCCATAGCAGAATTTGGATTACAACTTATGGCAATTGTTGTAGCTCCGATTTGTTTTGCGTATTTTAGTCCACCTAACACATAGGGTGTTCTGCCACTAACCGCTAAGCCCACTAAAATATCTTTTTCTGAACATTGTAACTGTTGAAGATCAGTTTCTCCGGCACGTTCATTATCTTCGGCATTTTCAACTGCTTGGCGAATAGCAGTATCACCACCAGCAATAATACCGATAACTTGTGTTGGCTTGACACCAAACGTAGGTGGACATTCCGAGGCATCTAAAACACCAAGACGACCGCTTGTACCAGCCCCTTGATAAATTAAACGACCACCGTGGCGAAATGCTTTCACAATTGCATCAACGGCCAAGGCAATGTAAGGAAGCTGTGATTGTACGGCTAAAGCGACTTGTTGATCTTCATTATTCATTAGTGTGACTAATTCGAGTGAAGACAGCTGATCGAGATGCCAAGAGTTGGGATTACGTTGTTCAGAGGTTAATTGATCAAGTGTATGAGTAAGAGAAGACATATTATTTCCCTAAGAAAAGAAAGTATCGGCTAAATGAATTGCTCCTAGAATAGCAGGCTGTGATGCACCAGTAACCGCAGGTAGATTTCCTGGTTGATGATGCATAGTTTGATAGGCTAGCCAAGCAAAAGCAGTAGCTTCAACAAAATCAATATCAATGCCTTTGGCATTAGTGGTGAGAATTTGCCATTGTGGTAATAGGTATTGTAAGCGTTGCATTAATAATTGATTTTTAGCACCACCGCCACAGACCAGTAATTGATAAGGTTGTGATTCGGTTATTTGGGGTAATTGTTGTGCGATCGATTGTGCTGTTAATTCAACTAATGTAGCTTGAATATCAACAGGCGAGATAGGTGGTAATGAAGCCAGTTTCTGTTGTAACCAAGTTAGATTGAATAACTCTCTGCCGGTACTTTTGGGCGGTAATAGTTGAAAGTAATTTTCATTAAGACAGGCTTTTAGAAGTGTATCATTTATTCTGCCCTGTGCAGCCCATTCTCCATTTTTGTCAAAGCGTTGCCCTTGGTGTTGTTGGATCCAATTATCAAGTAGCGTATTACCTGGACCTGTATCAAATCCAGCGACAGTACCATTAGGTGGTAAGAGTGTAATATTACTGATTCCTCCGATATTCAGTACCACAGTAAATGCGTTAGGCTGTGAAAAAATTGCTTGATGAAAAGCAGGAACGAGTGGAGCACCTTGCCCACCATAAGCCATATCTTTACGGCGGAAATCTGTGATAGTCGTAATGCCTGTTTTGGCGGCAATTAAGTTACCGTCAACGAGCTGCATAGTAAAAGGATATTTTCCTTGTGGAGAATGCCAAACAGTTTGTCCGTGACAGCCAATCGCACAAATTTGTTGTGGTTTAAGTTTTGTAGTTTGTAATAAGTGCTGAATCTGTTCAATGTAACAGTAGGAAAGTTGTTGTTCGATTTCACCTAATTGCTGCAAATTTGTCTGACCTTGCATTAGTTTATTTAAGGTATGCCGTAATGAGTCTGGCATAGGGGAAAATTGCGTAGCAACCATGTGTGGTTGTTTATTTGTAAAATCCAGTAATGCAAGATCAATACCATCTAGGCTGGTACCTGACATAATGCCGATATAAAGAGAGGATTGCATATTATTATTTATAACTATGTAATGAAAAAAACGAAGTTATTATAAACAATAAATTTGTGTGTTGTTTAGAAAACGTAAATAAATGAATAAAGAGATAGAGAAGATGGTGGGCGATACCGGTCTCGAACCAGTGACCCCCTCCTTGTAAGGGAGGTGCTCTCCCAACTGAGCTAATCGCCCGAATAGAAAATATTCGTTGCTATTAACAAGCGTGGTGGGCGATACCGGTCTCGAACCAGTGACCCCCTCCTTGTAAGGGAGGTGCTCTCCCAACTGAGCTAATCGCCCACGCTGTTAATCTTGGGTGATGTCATAAGTGGTGGGCGATACCGGTCTCGAACCAGTGACCCCCTCCTTGTAAGGGAGGTGCTCTCCCAACTGAGCTAATCGCCCTTATGACAAAAAAACAAAATATGGTGGGCGATACCGGTCTCGAACCAGTGACCCCCTCCTTGTAAGGGAGGTGCTCTCCCAACTGAGCTAATCGCCCATATTTTGTGTTCGAGGCATTATAATTATAATTTATAAGCAGTCAATCGCTTTTTATAGCTTTAGTGTTAATTGTTGTAAAAGTAAGCATAAAATAGAACTTTTTGTTAAGAATCACGCCAAGTCGTAGTAAAATAACGCGGTTTTTTGACATTGAATTATGATTAATAGGCAAAGACGATGGAAATCAAAAGTTTATTTAATTTAGATCCTAATGTGAAAGTGCGTACTCGTTTTGCCCCGAGTCCAACAGGTTATTTGCATGTAGGTGGTGCAAGAACAGCACTTTATTCTTGGTTATATGCAAAACATAATCAAGGTGAGTTTGTATTACGCATTGAAGATACTGATTTAGAGCGTTCAACGCAACAAGCAACAGATGCTATTTTAGATAGTATGGCATGGTTAGGACTTTCTTGGGAACATGGTCCTTATTACCAAACCAAACGTTTTGATCGTTACAATCAAGTGATTGATCAAATGTTAGAACAAGGATTGGCATATCGTTGTTATTGTAGTAAAGAGCGTTTAGAAGCGTTAAGAGAAGAACAAGAAAAAAATAAAGAAAAACCGCGTTATGACCGTCATTGTTTACATGACGATAGCCATGATCCAAGTGAGCCGCATGTGGTGCGCTTTAAAAATCCTACTGAGGGTTCAGTTATTTTTGATGATGCAGTACGTGGTAAAATCGAAATCAGTAATAGCGAATTGGATGACTTAATTATTCGCCGTACTGATGGTTCTCCAACCTATAATTTCTGTGTCGTTGTGGATGACTGGGATATGGGAATTACCCATGTTATTCGTGGTGAGGATCATATTAATAATACACCTCGTCAAATTAATATCTTAAAAGCATTAAATGCACCTATTCCACAATATGCACATGTATCAATGATTCTTGGGGATGATGGACAAAAATTATCAAAACGTCATGGTGCAGTGAGTGTAATGCAGTATCGTGATGAAGGTTATTTACCAGAAGCACTATTGAATTATTTGGTGCGTTTAGGTTGGGGGCATGGCGATCAAGAAGTCTTTTCAATTGAAGAGATGATTGAGTATTTTGATATTCATGGAGTGAGCCGTTCTGCAAGTGCGTTTAATACAGAAAAATTGTTATGGTTAAATCATCACTATATTCGTGAGTTGCCAGCAGAAAAAGTAGCGAAGTATCTTGAATGGCATATGCAGGATCAAAATATTGATACTACTCATGGTCCAGCATTGACAGAGATTGTGAAGGCGTTAGGTGAGCGCTGTAAGACCTTAAAAGAAATGGTTGCTTCTAGTCGTTATTTCTATGAAGATTTTACTGAATTTGATGAAGCTGCCGCGAAAAAACATCTAAAATCTGCTGCTTTAGCACCATTATCTGAAGTATTAGAACAGTTAGATTTACTAGAAACATGGGAGGCTCATCAATTACACCAAATCATTGAGCAAACTGCGGCGAAATTAGAAATTGGTATGGGTAAAGTCGGTATGCCTTTACGTGTTGCTGTTACAGGTGCAGGACAATCGCCATCACTTGATATTACGATGGAGTTAATTGGTAAAACACGTTGTTTAGCCCGTATTCAACAAGCAATAGACTTTATTAAGAATAAAGCAGAAGCCGTATAATATGGTTTCTTTTTAGCCAAAAGGGAAGTCGAAATTCCTTTTTGGCTAAATTACATTGACATCCAGAAAGGTGACAATTAATATTAGCAACGTTCAATATATGTGGGGATATAGCTCAGTTGGGAGAGCGTTTGAATGGCATTCAAAAGGTCGTCGGTTCGATCCCGATTATCTCCACCATCCTAAATTCTTTTACTTCACTTATTTCTCTCCAAAAAATAATTTAGTCACTGATCCCTAGCATTGAAGATACTTTTGCTTTATTCTTGCATTTCTATTTTTTAGTCTAATGGCTATGTTATAGCTGTTCATTTTGCATACATTGTTCAAAATAAGGAGCCTTAAATCAGTGGAAAAAACTGTCCTCAATCCTGAACTCCAAGCTGTTTCTAGTAATGCTGATACTATTCGTGAAGCCTGCAATATTAATTATTGGGGAATGAATTACTACAATGTGGATGAGAATGGTGAAATTTATGTTTGCCCTAATCCAGAAAAGCCAAATAGCAGAGTGTCTTTAGCTAAATTAGCTGAAAATATGCAGCAGCAAGGTGCTCGCCTACCAACATTATTCTGTTTCCCACAAATTATTCAGCACAGACTTCGTTCTATTAATGCTGCTTTTGCTCAAGCAAGAGAGGAGTTTGGCTATGAAGGGAATTACTTTTTGGTTTATCCAATTAAAGTAAATCAGTATCGTCGGATTATTGAATCATTGATTACTTCAGGGCAACCACTAGGATTAGAGGCGGGATCTAAAGCTGAATTAATGGCTGTGCTGGCTCATGCGGGTCAAACTAAAACAGTGATTGTCTGTAATGGTTATAAAGATCGTGAATATATCCGTTTTGCGCTAATGGGAGAAAAATTAGGGCATAAAGTTTATTTGGTGATTGAGAAAATTTCTGAGATTTTCTTAGTATTGGAAGAGTCAAAGAAACTTAATGTGCGTCCTCGTTTAGGCGTAAGAGCAAGATTAGCTTCACAAGGTTCTGGAAAATGGCAATCCTCTGGTGGTGAAAAATCAAAATTCGGTTTATCTGCTTCTCAAGTATTAGAGTTAGTGAATTTATTGAAAGAACAATCAAGTTTGGATTGTTTACAGTTATTGCATTTCCACTTAGGTTCTCAACTAGGCAATATTCGTGATGTAGCAACGGGTGTACGTGAAAGTGCACGTTTTTATGTTGAATTACATCGTTTAGGGGTAAATATTCAGTGCTTTGATGTGGGTGGCGGTTTAGGTGTTGATTACGACGGTAATCGTACTGAATCTGATTGTTCAGTGAATTATGGGTTACGTGAATATGCTGAAACCGTAGTTTGGGGAATTGGGCAAGCTTGTCGAGAACATAATTTACCACACCCAACGATTATTACGGAATCAGGACGTGCAGTGACCGCACATCATGCAGTATTAGTATCTAATGTGATTGGGGTTGAACGCTATTTACCAACAGAATTGGCTCCGCCAAAAGAGAGTGATCCGCGTGTATTACACAGTATGTGGGAAACCTGGACAGATATTTTATCTTCGCGGGAAAAACGTTCTTTACGCAGTTGGATTCATGAGAGTCAATTCGACCTTTCTGATGTACATAACCAATATAACGTTGGTTTAATTAACTTAGAGCAACGTGCTTGGGCAGAGCAATTATATTTAAATATTTGTCATGAAGTAGGAGAGTTATTTAGTGAACGCCATCGTTCACACCGTACTATTATTGACGAATTACAAGAACGCTTTGCGGATAAACTTTACGTGAATTTTTCTTTATTTCAATCGCTACCAGATGCTTGGGGAATCGATCAATTATTTCCAGTATGTCCACTGACTCAATTAAATGAACCTGTGAGTCGTCGAGCAGTATTGTTAGATATTACTTGTGATTCGGATGGTACCATTGATCACTATATTGATGGTGACGGGATTACAACAACGATGCCAATGCCAAATTATGCAGTCGATAATCCACCGTTAGTCGGCTTCTTTATGGTGGGTGCATATCAAGAAATTTTAGGTAATATGCATAATTTATTTGGTGATACCACAACAATTGATATTGTGTTAGATGATCAAGGTGAAGTAAAAGTATTAGCGCATGATGCAGGTAATACAGTGGCGGATATGTTGCATTATGTGTATTTAGATCCTAAACAATTAATCGCGCGTTATCGTGAACAGATAGAACATTCAACATTACCAGCTTCGGAAGCCTTACAATTCTTAAAAGAGTTGGAAGATGGGTTAAACGGTTATACTTATTTGGAAGAAGAGTAAAGCGTATGTTTAATACACTTGGTCATAAAGAAGATATTTCATTAGTTTCTAATAATTTTGGCTTTTTGCGTTTGCCATTAAATTTTATGCCACAACAAAGTGATGCAGACTGGGTGATTACTGGAGTGCCTTTTGATGCCTCTGTATCAGGGCGTTCAGGGACACGCTTTGGTGCGGAGGCAATACGCCGTGCATCAGTTAATTTAGCGTGGGAACATTGCCGTTTCCCGTGGCATTTTGATGTTCGTGAAAAATTAAAGATTGTTGATTGTGGGGATTTAGTTTATTCCTACGGAGATAATCAAGATTTTGTTGAACAATTAGAAGCACACATCAGTTCGTTATTACAAGCCGGAAAACGTTGCTTAACGTTAGGTGGCGATCATTTTATTACGTTGCCTGTATTACGTGCATATGCCAAACAATTTGGTAAATTGGCAATGATCCATTTTGATGCACATACAGATACGTATGAAAATGGCAGTCGTTATGATCACGGTACGATGTTTTATCATGCCCCTAAAGAAGGGCTGATTGATCCTAAACATTCTATACAAATTGGGATTCGTACAGAATATGATCGTCATTTAGACTTTACTGTGTTAGATGCTCCATTAGTTAATGATCTTAGTGTAGAAGAGGTTGTTAACCGAATTAAACAGACAGTAGGTTCTGAATTACCAGTTTATTTAACCTTTGATATCGACTGTTTAGATCCAGCCTTTGCACCAGGTACAGGAACACCAGTGTGTGGCGGTTTAACCACCGATAAAGCATTAAAAATTTTACGTGGTTTGGCGGATGTGAATATTGTAGGAATGGATGTGGTAGAAGTATCTCCTGCGTATGATCAGTCTGATATTACAGCATTAGCAGGTGCAACAATCGCATTAGAAATGTTGTATTTGCAAGGTAGTAAATAGCAACATAATAGATAAAAAAGTGCATTTGTTTTATGCATGGCAAAGACAAATGTACTTTATTTATATGAAGCCTATAAGCTATATTCATTAATATTTTTATTGTCTTATATACCCATTCATTTTTAAATTTTTATCATCTTTTTTCTTATTTCAGAACAAACTTTATTAAAATTTTAATTTTGTGAAGTTGATCTCTTTTTAAAACCATTTTATATGGTATAAAGTGATTAATTTTTACAAAATTAAAATTTTTATAAAGTTTATATGAATACTGAAAATTCGATTATTCCTCAAATAAGAATGATGCAAGAGCAGATGACAGTGACAGAAAGAAAGGTTATTGATTATCTGCTAAGTCCTAGTAATTTTGAACAGCATACCTCATTAAAAGAAATTGCAGATAGATTGAGTGTTTCTGAAGCACTAATTGTTAAAGTAGCAAAAATTTTAGGTTTTAAAGGATTTAGAGAATTAAGAACTATTTTAGTGGAACAGTTACAATCTCAAGAGATAGGAAGCTTTGAATTATCCCAAAATGATAGTACTCAAGATTTAATTAATAAAGTATTTAATCTGTCATATCAAACAATCTCTGAGGGTAAATCTATTATTTCTCCTCTTATTATGGAACAGGCTGCAAAATGTTTTTTTGAAGCCAAGCAACGCGATCTCTATGCAGTTGGAGGTTCTAATACCATTTGTGATGATATATTTCATAAATTTTTACGTATTGGTGTACGTTGTAATAGTTATAGAGATATTCATTTGATGATGATGTCTGCCTCTTTGTTGACAAAAGATGATGTTGTATTAGTTGTGTCACATTCAGGAAAAACAAGTGATTTATTACGTGCTATAAAAATTGCAAAACAAAATGGGGCAAAAATTATTTGTATTACTCATAGTAATATTTCACCCATTGCAGCCCTTGCTGATTTTGTGATTTGCACACCTGCACCGAATACCCCTCTATTGGGTAAAAATGCATCTGCTCGGATTTTACAATTAATCCTAGTGGATGCTTTCTTTGTTTCTGTTGCTAAACAGGATCTTCAATTTTCAGAAAGAAATTTGGAGAAAACTTCACTAGTGACAGAATATTTTAGGCAAAAATGAGGACTAAATTATGAATAAACCAATGAAAAAATTTCTCACTTATTTTGCTGCTGCTGGTCTATTTTGCTCAATGAATAGCTTTGCAGCAGATTATGCGGTGATTTTAAAGACATTATCTAATCCATTTTGGGTAGGAATGAAGCAAGGTATTGAAGAACAAGCAAAAACAATGAATGTGGAAGTTGATGTTTTTGCTTCGCCGTCAGAAGGTGATTACCAATCACAGCTTCAATTATTTGAAGATTTGATTAATAAAAATTATAAGGGGATTGCATTTGCACCGCTTTCCCCAGCAAACCTTGTCATTCCTACAGCAAAAGCCTACCAGAAAGGTATCTATTTAGTCAATTTAGATGAAAAAATTGATTTAGATAATCTTCATAAAGCAAAAGGTAATGTAGAAGCTTTTATTACTACTGATAATGTTGCTGTTGGTGCAAAAGCTGCACAATTTATTGTCGATCAGTTAGGCTCACAAGGCGGGGAGGTTGCAATTATTGAAGGTAAAGCTGGAAATGCCTCTGGTGAAGCGAGACGCCGTGGAGCAAAAGAAGTTTTTGAGAAAAATCCACAAATTAAATTAGTTGCTAGTCAACCAGCAGACTGGGATCGCATTAAAGCATTAGATGTAGCGACAAATGTTCTTTCACGTAATCCAAACATTAAAGCTTTTTATGCGGCTAACGATACTATGGCAATGGGAGCAGCGCAAGCAGTAGCTAATGTTGGTAAATTAGATAAGGTTATTGTTGTTGGTACTGATGGTGTACCAGAAGCTAGAAAAATGGTTACTGAAGGAAAGTTAACGGCAACTGTAGCTCAAGATCCAGCTAAAATTGGAGCGAGGGGACTAGAATTATTAGTTGAATCTGTTAAATCAGGTAAAAAAATTACAGTCAATCAAGAACCAAAATTTGAAACAGTTGATTCTATCTTAATTACAAAATAAGCGTTTTTAATAGAGAAAATGTATTCAGCATTGTAGTAAATGGAATAAAAGGTCTCGTTTACGCATAATTTTATTAAAGGCAGATTGTTAAATTGCTTATAGGGTAATGATCTGCCTAAAAATTAGTGATTAGGAGGAATTACCATGTCAGAACTTTTGGTAAAGATGCAAGGTATTGCCAAAAATTTTGGTGTAGTACAAGCATTAAAAAAAGTGGATCTTGATATTTATACTCATGAAATTCATGCTTTATTGGGTGAAAATGGGGCAGGTAAATCTACACTGATGAAAGCTCTTTCTGGATTACATCGCCCAAGTGCAGGCGAAATAATTATTAAAGAAAAATCTTATTCATATCTTGATCATAAAACAGCAGCAGAATTAGGTATAGGAATTATTTACCAAGAACTAAGCTTAATTGATGAGCTTTCGGTATTGGAAAATCTCTATATTGGAAGATTACCTTATAAAACGGTATGTGGAATTCGTCTAGTTGATTGGCAAAAAATGCGAAAGCAAGCAGCTATTACATTACTACGTTTAGGAATTAAAGTCGATCTAGATGAAAAAGTAGCAAATCTATCTATTTCATATAAACAGATGGTTGAAATTGCTAAAGTGCTAATTTCTGATGTAAATATTATTATTATGGATGAGCCTACCTCATCGTTAACTAATACAGAAATTGAGTTTTTGTTTGTAGTTATGCGGCAACTAAAAGCTGATGGTAAGGCTATTATCTATATATCTCATAAATTAAATGAAATTAGGCAAATTTGTGATCGTTATACTGTTTTAAAAGATGGTAGCAGTGTAGCATCAGGAATGATCAGTAACGTCAGTAATGATGACATTATCAAATTGATGGTGGGGCGTGAGTTACAATCTCGTTTTACTATTGCATCACATAAATCATCTAACGAAATAATCTTTTCCGTACAAAACCTTACAAGTAAAAAAATAAGGCAAGTTAATGATGTTTCTTTTGAACTTAAAAAAGGCGAAATTCTAGGATTTGCAGGTCTAGTTGGTTCAGGAAGAACAGAATTAATGAATTGTATTTTTGGTGTAGATAGAAAAGTAAGAGGTAAAGTCTATTTATATCAACAAGAAATTACACCTGATTCACCATTTCAAGCTGTTAAACGTGGGATGGCATATATTACTGAGAATCGGAGAGGTAATGGATTTTTTGCCAATTTTTCTATTCAACAAAATATTGCTATTAGTAAAAGTCTTAAAGCTAGCAAATTCAGAGGGACATTAGGTTTTATAAATTTCTCATTAGAACAAGAGATAGCTGAGCAACAGCAACAAAATCTACAAATTAAATGTTCTTCAATAAAACAAAATATTACGGAGCTATCTGGCGGTAATCAACAAAAAGTCATTATTGGTAAGTGGATTGCATGCCAACCTGATGTATTGATTTTTGATGAGCCAACACGTGGTATTGATGTGGGGGCTAAAGCAGAAATTTACAAAATTATGCGGGAGTTGGCAGCAGCAGGTAAAGCTATTTTAATGGTTTCATCAGAATTACCAGAGATTATGGCGGTATGTGATCGAATTGCTGTTTATCGAGAAGGCAGAATAGCTACTATTCTAGAGAATACTGATTTACTTAGTGAGGAACAAATTATGAAATATGCTTTTCCTATCACTTCAGGAGTTGTTTATGAATAAGATTAACTTCCCACAATTTTGGGATAAGTATGGTACGTTTTTTATTCTTAGTATTATTGTAGTGATTTTTGGTTTTCTATCACCTCAATATTTTTTAACTGTAAATAATATTCAGCAAATTCTTGTACAGAGCTCTGTGACTGTATTAATTGGCGTTGGAGAGTTTTTTGCTATTTTAATTGCAGGTATTGACCTTTCTGTAGGAGCTATTCTGGCTCTTTCTGGCATGGTAACAGCAAAACTTATGCTATCTGGAATAGATCCTTTCTTGGCAGCATTAATAGGGAGCTTTATTGTCGGTGGTGGCTTAGGAGCAATTAATGGATTGCTTGTGAATTACACAGGGCTACATCCATTCATTATTACATTGGGTACAAATGCCATTTTTAGGGGGATTACTTTAGTAATTTCTGATGCAAATTCTGTTTATGGATTTTCTTTCGAGTTTGTTAACTTTTTTGCACAGGACCTAATAGGTATTCCTGTTCCAGTTATTTGTGCATTGATAGTTGCAATAATACTTTGGGTTCTTACTACAAAAATGCGTTTAGGTAGAAATATTTATGCTTTAGGAGGGAATCGCGAGTCAGCTTATTATTCAGGTATTGATGTTAAATTCCATACTTTAGTTGTCTTTATTATTTCAGGTATCTGTGCTGGGTTTGCAGGAGTTGTTTCTACTGCTCGGTTGGGAGCAGCTGAACCTTTAGCTGGTATTGGGTTTGAAACTTATGCCATTGCGAGTGCCATTATTGGTGGAACAAGTTTTTTTGGTGGTAAAGGTCGTATTTTTTCTGTTGTGATTGGCGGTTTAATTATTGGTGTTATCAATAATGGTTTGAATATTCTACAAGTACAAACCTATTATCAATTAGTTGTGATGGGTGGTTTGATTATTGCTGCAGTCGCTCTTGATCGTCTGATTAGTCGTTAAAAAGGATTATAAAATGAAAAAAGTATTAATTTCCCCATCTTTAATGTGTATGGATCTACTTAAGTTTAAAGAACAAATTGAATTTCTTGATCAGCATGTTGATTATTTTCATATTGATATCATGGATGGGCATTATGTGCCTAATCTGACATTATCACCATTTTTTGTACAACAAGTTAACCGTATTGCAACGAAGCCTTTAGATTGTCATTTGATGGTAACAAAACCAGAAAATTATATAGATGATTTAGCTAGAGCTGGGGCTGATATGATTACTTTACATGTAGAGACTATTTCAGGACAGGCTTTTCGTTTGTTTGATAAGATTAATAATTTAGGCATGAAGATAGGTCTAATTTTTAATCCTGAAACTTCATTAGAATCAGCAAAATATTATTTACATAAAGTGGATAAGGTTACGGTTCTTACGGTTGATCCTGGTTTTGCGGGACAGTCTTTTATTCCAGAGATGTTACAAAAAATTGAGGAGCTAAAACAATATCGTCAACAACAACAACTAAATTATCAAATTGAAATAGATGGTTCTTGTAATCCAAGCACATTCCAAAGTCTACTCAATTCTGGAGCTGATGTGCTAATCGTGGGTTCATCAGGTTTATTTAATAATGATCCAGATATTGTTAAAGCTTGGCAAGTTATGCAAGATGCAATCAACGCTGTTTGTTGGAAATAATTTTTAAGGGGGCAATATGGATAAAGATATTGTTGTTGGTATTGATATGGGAGCAACACATATTCGTATTTGTATAATGAATTTATGCCAACAAGTTTTTTTAACTCAAAAAAGTCGTACTTCAGATGTTATAAATAGAGGCTTATTAGATGGAATTCGTGATTTTATTCAACAATACTGTGTATCCTATACGATTAGAAAAATTGTGATAGGGCTACCTGCTGCTATATCTAGAGATCGTAAGCATATTCTTTCAGTACCAAATTTAGTTCTTGATCAAACTCAGATAGAACAATTGGTTGTTTATCTTCAGGATATGTTTAACTGCTCTGTACAGTTAGAACGGGATGTTAACTTACAATTACTTTATGATGTACATCATTTTGAATTGCAAAATAAAAATGTTGTTGGTGTTTATCTAGGAACAGGATTAGGCTTCGCAATTTATCAGCAAGGTAACTTATATTTAGGGCAGCATGGTGTTGCTGGTGAGTTGGGGCATATTCCTTATGGTGATACTAAAAAGCAGTGTCAATGTGGAAATTATGGATGTTTAGAAACGAGCTGTTCAGGTAAAGCATTAAAAGAATGGTATGAGCAAGAGGAAAGAGATTATTTATTTGAAGATACGTTCAAAGAAGTAATAAATTCAGAGTTTATTCAGCAATACCTACATCATCTTGCAAGGGCTCTTGCAACAGTAATTAATCTTTTTGACCCTGATTGTATTGTTTTAGGTGGTGGGGTAATAGATATGTATGGATTCCCATATCAGCAATTAAAACAACAGTGTTTAGCTATGGTAAGAAAACCCTTACCACATGATCAAATTTGTTTTTATCAGGCTCAGTCTTCAGACTTTAATGGTGCTATTGGTGCAGCCTTGCAAGCAACAGTATAGGTGAAAAAATGAAAAAAATTGCAATTGGTTCAGATCATATAGGTTTAAATCATAAAACATTTTTAATAGAGAAGTTAACAACACAAGGTTATGAATTATTAGATGTAGGTACGTTCGATGAGAAAAGAACAGATTATCCTCTTTATGCAGAAAAAGTTGCTTTAGCAATACAAGATGGAAAAGTTGAGCGAGGCATTCTTATTTGTGGTACAGGAATTGGAATTTCAATTGCTGCAAATAAATTTTCTCATATTCGTTGTGCATTGTGTAGTGATGAATATAGTGCATTAATGTCTAGAGAGCATAATGATAGTAATGTGATTGCTTTTGGTGCAAAGGTAATCTCTCCAGAAAAATCTTTATCATTAGCAACGCTTTGGCTTAATACACTATATGAGGGTGGAAGGCATCAACAACGTTTAGATATGATTAACATATTTGAACAATACCATCATTAATGATAACTATTTTACAAGGAGTAATTAATTTATTGATATTGATGAAATATTGTTGAATCTTTATACTATATTAAAATGTATAAGCGCACGCCAATACTATATTGTGCGTGCGTTTGTTTTTATTAAATTTGAGATAGTTATGACAAAACAAAAAATCGTATTAGCTACAGGTAATCCAGGTAAAGTCAGTGAAATGGCAAATGTATTAGCTGAGTTTGGTTTTGAGGTAGTGGCACAAACTGAATTAGGAATTGAGAGCCCAGAAGAAACAGGATTAACATTTGTTGAAAATGCCTTAATTAAAGCTCGCCATGCTGCAAAAGTAAGTGGACTACCAGCGATAGCAGATGATTCTGGATTAGCCGTAGATAGTCTTAATGGTGCACCAGGGTTGTATTCAGCACGTTATGCTGGTGAAAATGCCAATGATGCAGAAAATCGGGCAAAATTGTTGGCTGCGTTAGCAGGCGTACCAACAGAAAAACGAACAGCTAAATTTGTTAGTTGTATTGTTTTGCTGTGTTCAGCTGAAGATCCTGTGCCAATTATTGCTGAGGGAGAGTGCGTTGGACGTATTACAGAGAAAGAAATAGGTGAAAATGGTTTTGGTTATGACGCACTATTTTTCTATCCTGAGAAACAACGTACGTTTGCACAATTAACTAAAGAAGAAAAACAACAAGTTTCCCATCGTGCGAGAGCTTTAGTTCAACTACAACAAAAATTAAGATGATTGTTTTACCTCCATTAAGCCTTTATGTTCATATTCCTTGGTGTGTGCAGAAATGTCCTTATTGTGATTTTAATTCGCATGCACAAAAAGGAGTCATTCCAGAACAAGACTATCTTCAACACCTTTTAGCGGATTTAGACCAGCAATTAGCGTTTGTGCAAGGAAGGCAACTCCATTCTATTTTTATTGGTGGTGGCACACCGAGTTTATTCTCTGCAGAAAGTATTGAATATTTGCTCACAGAGATAGCAAAAAGAATTGAATTTCGACAAGATATTGAAATTACTTTAGAAGCGAATCCTGGTACAGCAGAGGCAAGGCGTTTTATTGGCTATCGACAAGCTGGCGTTACTCGGCTTTCTATGGGGGTGCAAAGTTTTGATGACGGTAAATTACAGCAGTTAGGACGTATTCATAATAGTGTTGAAGCCAAAGTTGCCGTGGATTTTGCAAAAGCAGCAGAATTTACTCGTTTTAACCTTGATTTAATGCACGGATTACCAAATCAAACGTTATCAGAAGCATTATCCGATTTACAACAGGCGATTGAATTAAGCCCACCTCACCTTTCTTGGTATCAATTAACAATTGAACCGAACACGCTATTTGCAAGTAAGCCACCTCTCTTACCTGATGATGATACTTTGTGGGATATTTTTGCGGAAGGACATCGTAAATTAACTGCGGCGGGTTATCAGCAATATGAAACTTCTGCGTATGCGAAAGAAGGGTATCAATGTGAACATAATTTGAACTATTGGCGATTTGGTGATTATTTAGCTATTGGTTGTGGTGCACATGGTAAAGTGAGTTTTACTGACGGGCGGATTTTAAGGTATTCACAGACCAAACATCCGCAAGGTTATCTGGCAGGAAACTATCGTTATCAACAGCATGAAGTGGCAATAGCAGATCGTCCGTTTGAATTTTTTATGAATCGATTTCGATTATTGGAACCTGTTCCCAAACAAGACTTTCAGCAATTAACGGGACTTTCATTAACGGTAATTGAAAAGCAAATAGACGAGGCATTAAAACAAGATTATATTGTAGAACAAAAGGAATGCTGGCAAATTACGGAACATGGCAAATTATTTTTAAATGATTTGCTGACACTTTTTTTATCTGAATAAATTGAAAGGATAATGGCATGGATCAATTAACAATGAAGAAAATGGCGGCAAATGCTGCCTTACAATATGTTCAAGCAGATTCGATTGTTGGTGTGGGGAGTGGCTCAACAGTAAACTGCTTTATTGAAGCACTTGGTACAATTAAACATAAGATTAAAGGTGCAGTAGCGGCATCTAAAAATTCTGAGGCATTATTACGTGAACAAGGGATTGAAGTGTTCAGTGCGAATGATGTATCTGGATTAGATATTTATGTAGATGGAGCTGATGAAATTACCCCGCATAAAATGATGATTAAAGGTGGTGGTGCAGCATTAACTCGAGAAAAAATTGTGGCTGCTTTAGCAAAAACATTTATCTGTATTGTTGATAAATCTAAACAAGTTGATGTGTTGGGTTCTACCTTTCCATTACCTGTAGAAGTGATTCCAATGGCTCGATCACAAGTGGCTCGTAAGCTTGTCGCGTTAGGTGGTTCGCCAGAGTATCGTGAAGGAGTTGTTACAGATAATGGGAATATCATTTTAGATGTACATAATTTTAAAATTATTAATCCTATTGAGATGGAAAAAGAATTAAATAATGTTGCAGGCGTAGTAACAAATGGTATTTTTGCGTTACGTCCCGCTAATATTGTGATTGTGGGTACGCCTGAAGGGGCTCAAATTCTTAAATAAACTTAATAAAGAAAGGAAAATGCAAACATGACAGCGAAAGTATCTTTAGATAAAGCAAAGATTAAATTTTTATTGTTGGAAGGTGTACATAATAGTGCATTAGAAGTACTACATAATGCAGGATATTCAAATATTGAATATCACAAAAAAGCATTGGATGAAGAAGAATTAATTGAAGCAATTAAAGATGCACATTTTATCGGTATTCGTTCACGTACGCATCTTACGGAGAAAGTTTTACAGCACGCACATAAATTGATTGCAATTGGTTGTTTCTGTATTGGTACGAATCAAGTTGATCTTGAAGCAGCAAAACAACGTGGTATTCCGGTATTTAATGCACCATTTTCTAATACGCGTTCTGTGGCAGAGCTTGTGTTAGGAGAAATCTTGCTATTGATGCGTAATGTACCGAAAGCAAACTTTGAAGTACATCGTGGTGTGTGGAATAAGTCTGCTGAGGGTTCTAATGAAGCAAGAGGTAAGATTTTAGGTATCGTAGGTTATGGACATATTGGCTCACAATTAAGTGTGATTGCAGAATCATTAGGGATGAAAGTCTATTTCTATGATATTGAAAATAAATTACCACTAGGTAATGCACAACAAGTAAGAACATTAGAAGAATTATTAACAATGAGTGATGTGGTTTCTCTCCATGTTCCAGAAAATAATTCAACTAAGAATTTAATGAGTGCAGAACGGATTTCCCAATTAAAACAAGGGGCTATTTTAATTAATGCTGCACGTGGAACAGTAGTCGATATTGATGCGCTTGCGAAAGCATTAGATGAAGGGAAATTGCGCGGTGCAGCAATAGATGTATTCCCGAAAGAACCAGCGTCAATTAATGAAGTATTTGAATCTCCTTTACGCCGTTTTGAAAATGTGATTTTGACACCACATATTGGTGGCTCAACAGCAGAAGCACAAGAAAATATTGGTACAGAAGTAGCAAGCAAATTTGTGAAATATTCTGATAATGGTTCGACTGTAACCGCAGTAAACTTCCCTGAAGTATCCTTACCAAGCCATAGTTTAGCGAAAGCAAAACGTTTATTACATATCCACCATAATCGTCCAGGTATCTTGAATAAGATTAACCAAATCTTCGTGGATAATGGTGTAAATATTGCAGCACAATATCTACAAACTGATGAAGCGATTGGCTATGTTGTGGTTGATGTAGAGTCAGATAATACAGAAAGTTTACAACAAAAACTTAAGCAAATTGATGGGACTATCAAAGCCCGTGTTTTATATTAATTAATCATTAATCTCCATAAAGCAATTCACTTTATGGAGATTTTTTTTGTTTGATGTTTCCTTATCTAATTTAGGTTTGTTTCCAATTTGGAAATGAATTGTTGCTAAATGCCACCTTAATTTCCTATTTGTTGATTGCTAGAATGTGTCATTACTTATGAATAATTAGGGAATCACTTAATATGTTATATGTTAGAAAAGCAAATCAACGTGGACATGCTAATCATGGATGGTTAGATACTTATCACACTTTTTCATTCGCTGGGTATTATGATCCTCGCTTTATGGGATTTTCTCATTTAAGAGTTATTAATGAAGACAAAATTATGCAAGGTAAAGGATTTGGTACACATCCGCACCAAAATATGGAAATTCTTACTTATGTATTAGAAGGAACCGTAGCGCATAAGGATAGTATGGGAAATATAAAGGAACTGAAAGCGGGAGAGTTCCAAATTATGTCGGCAGGGACAGGTATTACCCATTCTGAATTTAATCCAAGCCAAACTGAGGGTTTACATCTATATCAAATTTGGATTGAACCTAATCAAAGAAATATTACACCGCGCTATGAGCAGAAAGCATTTCCAGCACAAGAAGGTGCAACATTGATTCTATCGCCACAAGCGGAGGGAAATTCATTTAAAGTATTCCAAGAGATGAAATTATGGCGTTATCAATTCAATAATACCAAACAACAGCTATTGGATATTAAGGCAAATCGCCATTATTGGTTGCAAATGGTAAAAGGAAAAATCATGTTGAATGGGGTAGAAGTGCAAGCAAGTGATGGGGTTGCTATTACTAAAGAAACGCAATTATCTTTGGAAATGATAGAAAAAACAGAGTTTTTACTGTTTGAGTTGGTATAACTGGTAAAATACAAAGCTTCTTTGTCTGAAAAGATCAAAAAAGTGCTTGCTATTTTGTTAAGGTTATATAAAATACACAGGCTTTTTTAAGCCATTTGATGTAATCATTTATCAAATGATGGCAACACAGGCTTTATTATTGTTGTCATAAGAAAATGTTCCCGATTTGGGAGCTAAAATAGGTTAGTCGCACTTCTTTCCAAGATAAATTGGAATTTGAGGTGTGAATTTTTTTATTAATCATTTTTTGAATGGAGCTCTGGTCTCATGCAGAACCAAAGAATCCGTATCCGCTTAAAAGCATTTGATCATCGTTTAATTGATCAATCTACAGCGGAAATCGTAGAAACGGCAAAACGTACAGGTGCTCAAGTTCGTGGTCCAATTCCACTACCAACCCGTAAAGAACGTTTCACAGTATTGATTTCTCCACACGTAAACAAAGATGCGCGTGACCAATATGAAATTCGTACTCACAAACGTTTGGTTGATATCGTTGAGCCTACTGAAAAAACTGTTGACGCTTTAATGCGTTTAGATCTGGCTGCCGGTGTTGATGTGCAGATCAGCCTAGGTTAATTTAAGAGGTTATTACAATGATTGGTTTAATCGGTCGTAAAGTTGGTATGACTCGTATCTTCAATGAAGATGGTGTGTCTATTCCAGTTACAGTAATCGAAATCGAAGCCAACCGCGTTACTCAAGTGAAAACCCTTGAAACAGATGGCTACTGTGCAGTTCAAGTTACTACTGGCTCAAAGAAAGCAAGTCGTGTAACTAAACCTGAAGCAGGTCATTTTGTTAAAGCAGGTGTTGAAGCTGGTCGCGGTTTATGGGAATTCCGTGTGGCTGAAGGTGAAGAATTCACTTTAGGTCAAGAAATTAATGTTGATATCTTCGCAGACGTGAAGAAAGTTGATGTTACAGGTACTTCAAAAGGTAAAGGCTTTGCAGGTACTGTAAAACGTTGGAACTTCCGTACTCAAGATGCTACACATGGTAACTCTTTGTCTCACCGTGTTCCTGGTTCTATTGGTCAAAACCAAACACCAGGTCGTGTATTCAAAGGCAAAAAAATGTCTGGTCACTTAGGGAATGAACGTGTAACTGTTCAATCTTTAGAAGTGGTTCGTGTTGATGCTGAACGTAAATTACTATTAGTTAAAGGCGCTGTTCCTGGTGCAACTGGTGGTGATTTAATCGTTAAACCAGCAGTGAAAGCATAAGTCTAGGAGATAGGAATGGAATTAGTAACTAAAGATGCACAAAGTGCATTAACTGTTTCTGAAACTACCTTCGGACGTGAGTTTAACGAAGCGTTGGTTCACCAAGTTGTTGTTGCTTATGCAGCAGGTGCTCGCCAAGGTTCTCGTGCACAAAAAACTCGTGCTGAAGTGTCTGGTTCAGGTAAAAAACCATGGCGTCAAAAGGGTACAGGTCGTGCTCGTTCAGGTGACATCAAAAGCCCAATTTGGCGTTCTGGTGGTGTGACTTTTGCGGCTAAGCCACAAGATCATAGCCAAAAAGTGAACAAAAAAATGTATCGTGGTGCAATCAAGAGCATTCTTTCTGAATTAGTTCGTCAAGATCGTCTCGTTGTTGTTGAGAAGTTCGAAGTTGAAGCACCTAAGACTAAAGTTTTAGTTCAAAAATTAAAACAAATGGCACTTGATGATGTACTTATCATCACAGCAAATGTAGATGAGAATTTATATTTAGCTGCACGTAATTTATATAAAGTAGATGTACGTGATGTTCAAGGTATCGATCCAGTCAGCTTAATTGCTTTTGAGAAAGTAGTTATGACTGTGGACGCAGTGAAGCAAGTTGAGGAGATGTTAGCATGAGTCAAGAACGTTTGCTAAAAGTGCTTAAAGCACCACATATCTCTGAGAAAGCAACAAATAATACTGAGAAGTCAAACACTATCGTTTTCAAAGTTGCATTAGATGCAAACAAAGCAGAAATTGCTAAAGCAGTATCTGAATTATTTGAAGTGAAAGTGGATTCTGTTCGTACTGTGGTTGTTAAGGGTAAAACTAAACGTCACGGTGCAAGAATGGGACGTCGCAGTGACTGGAAAAAAGCTTATGTAACACTTGCTGAAGGTCAAAGTTTAGACCTTGCAGAAAGTGCAGAGTAATCAGAGGAGATAATCAATGGCTATCGTTAAATGTAAGCCGACCTCCGCTGGTCGTCGTCACGTTGTAAAAGTTGTCAATCCTGAATTATATAAGGGTAAACCTTATGCGCCACTTTTAGAAAAAAATGCTAAAACTGGTGGTCGTAACAATTTAGGTCGTATTACTACTCGCCATATCGGTGGTGGTCATAAACAACATTACCGTTTAGTAGATTTCAAACGTAACAAGTTAGATATCCCAGCGGTTGTAGAGCGTTTAGAATATGATCCAAATCGTTCTGCTAATATTGCATTAGTATTATATAAAGACGGTGAACGTCGTTATATTTTGGCACCAAAAGGATTGTCAGTTGGAGATCAAATCCAATCTGGTGTAAATGCACCAATTAAAGTTGGTAATTCATTACCAATGCGTAGTATTCCAGTGGGTACAACTGTACACAATGTGGAATTAAAACCAGGTAAAGGCGGTCAAATTGCACGTTCTGCGGGCGCATATGTACAAATCATTGCTCGTGAAGGTAATTATGTGACTTTACGTCTTCGTTCTGGTGAAATGCGTAAAGTATTAGCTGAGTGCCACGCAACCGTAGGTGAAGTAGGTAACTCTGAGCATATGTTACGCGTATTAGGTAAAGCTGGTGCTAACCGTTGGAGAGGTGTTCGTCCAACTGTTCGTGGTACCGCAATGAACCCAGTAGATCACCCACACGGTGGTGGTGAAGGTCGTAACTTTGGTAAACACCCTGTTACTCCATGGGGCGTTCAAACTAAAGGTAAGAAAACTCGCCATAACAAACGTACTGATAAATATATCGTACGCCGTCGTGGTAAATAATTTTTAATTGAATAAAGAGGATAAGCCATGCCACGTTCTCTCAAGAAGGGTCCTTTCCTTGACCTACACTTGTTGAAGAAGGTAGAGAAAGCGGTGGAAAGCGGGGATAAAAAACCAATCAAAACTTGGTCCCGTCGTTCAATGATCATTCCAAGTATGATCGGATTGACCATCGCAGTCCATAATGGTCGTCAGCACGTTCCTGTTTATGTTACTGATGAAATGATTGGTCATAAATTAGGTGAGTTTGCACCGACTCGTACTTACCGCGGTCATGCCGCAGATAAGAAAGCTAAGAAGTAAGGGGTAGATGATGGAAACTATTGCAAAACATCGTTTCGCTCGCACCTCAGCACAAAAAGCTCGCTTAGTTGCTGATTTAATTCGCGGTAAAAAAGTAGCGCAAGCATTAGAAATTCTTACTTACACTAACAAAAAAGCAGCAGCGTTAGTGAAGAAAGTGCTTGAATCAGCTATCGCTAATGCAGAGCACAATGACGGTGCAGATATCGATGATCTTAAAGTCGCGAAAATCTTCGTTGATGAAGGTCCTAGCATGAAACGCGTAATGCCACGTGCTAAAGGTCGCGCAGATCGTATTTTAAAACGTACTAGCCACATCACTGTGGTTGTGTCAGATCGTTAATCAGTAGGAGAATAGCAAATGGGTCAAAAAGTTCATCCACATGGTATTCGCCTAGGTATTGTTAAACCTTGGTCATCTACTTGGTATGCGAATACACAAGATTTCGCCGATAACTTAGACGGCGACTTTAAAGTACGTCAATTCTTGAATAAAGAATTAGCGAATGCTTCTGTTTCACGTATCACTATTGAACGTCCAGCAAAAAGTATTCGTGTAACAATTCATACTGCTCGCCCAGGTATCGTTATTGGTAAGAAAGGTGAGGATGTTGAAAAATTACGCAACGCAGTTGCAGCGATTGCAGGTGTTCCAGCGCAAATTAATATTGCGGAAGTGAAAAAACCTGAATTAGATGCAAAATTAGTTGCAGAGAGCATTGCCTCTCAATTAGAACGCCGTGTAATGTTCCGCCGTGCTATGAAACGTGCAGTTCAAAATGCAATGCGTTTAGGTGCAAAAGGTATCAAAGTTGAAGTTAGCGGTCGTTTAGGCGGTGCAGAAATTGCACGTTCTGAATGGTATCGTGAAGGTCGTGTACCATTGCATACTTTACGTGCGGATATCGATTACAATACTGCTGAAGCTAATACTACTTATGGCGTCATTGGCGTTAAAGTATGGATCTTCAAAGGTGAGATTCTTGGTGGAATGGCTGCAGTTATGCAATCAGAACAACAACAACCTGCGGATAAACCGAAAAAAGCTCCGCGTAAAGGTCGTAAGTAAGGAGATTCGCTAAATGTTGCAACCAAAACGTACTAAATTCCGTAAAATCCACAAAGGTCGTAACCGTGGTATTGCGGCAGGTACTGATGTAAGTTTCGGTACCTTTGGTTTGAAAGCAATTGGTCGTGGTCGTTTAACAGCTCGTCAAATCGAAGCGGCTCGTCGTGCGATGACTCGTGCGGTTAAACGTCAAGGTAAAATCTGGATTCGTGTATTCCCAGATAAACCAATTACTGAAAAACCATTAGAAGTCCGTATGGGTAAAGGTAAAGGTAACGTTGAGTACTGGGTAGCCTTAATCCAACCGGGTAAAGTTCTATATGAAATGGATGGTGTGTCTGAAGAAATCGCAAGAGAAGCGTTTGCATTAGCAGCGGCTAAATTGCCTATCAAGACCACTTTCGTAACTAAGACGGTGATGTAATGAAAGCTCAAGAACTACGTGCAAAAAGTGTTGAAGAGCTGAATGCTGAATTGGTTAACTTGTTAGGTGAGCAATTCAAGTTGCGTATGCAAGCAGCCACCGGTCAGCTTCAACAAACTCATCAGTTAAAACAAGTGCGTCGTCAAATTGCAGTTGTTAAGACTATTCTAACTGAGAAGGCGGGTGAGTAATGACTGATAAAATTCGTACAGTACAAGGTAAAGTGATCAGCGATAAAATGGAAAAATCTTTTGTTATCGCTATCGAACGTATGGTTAAACACCCAATCTATGGTAAGTTTATCCGTCGTACAACTAAATTACATGTACACGATGAAAACAACGAAGCAAAAGTTGGTGATATTGTAGAGATTCGTGAATGTCGTCCTATCTCTAAAACAAAATCATGGACTTTAGTTCGTGTAGTAGAAAAAGCAGTAATCTAATCTATTGCTGTTTATAAATAATTTGATTAAAAGCCCTTGGCCACAATGCTAAGGGCTTTTTATTTTCTCTTTTATCCAAATTATTCTATTTATTAAGTAGATGATTTCGATAAAGATGTCGTCTGTAGCAACAGAAAATAATAAATATTTTGATTGCTTAATTCTTTCTTAGTCACTCAATATATAGACTAATTTTATTTACTGCTATTTTCTATAAAATCAGGTTGCTTTTTGTCTATACGTTATGCTAGAATCCGCACCCTATCCGCCTATAGGCGAGGTAGAGGTAAATTTGTCCCGAAAGGGTTTTTTAATTTTAGCGGAGTATTAACATGATCCAAGAACAGACTATGCTGGACGTTGCTGATAACTCAGGCGCTCGTAGCGTAATGTGTATCAAGGTTCTAGGTGGATCGCACCGTCGTTATGCTGCTGTTGGTGATATCATCAAAGTTACTGTGAAAGAAGCAATTCCACGCGGTAAAGTGAAAAAAGGTGATGTACTTAAAGCAGTTGTAGTGCGCACCAAGAAGGGTGTTCGTCGCCCAGACGGGTCAGTTATTCGCTTCGATGGTAATGCTTGCGTTATTTTAAATAATAATAGTGAGCAACCAATCGGTACACGTATTTTCGGACCGGTAACTCGTGAACTTCGTTCTGAGAAGTTTATGAAGATTATCTCTTTAGCTCCAGAAGTACTGTGAGGAGAAGTGAGAAATGGCTGCAAAAATCCGTCAAAATGATGAAGTGATTATGATCACTGGTAGCGTTGCCAAAGGTAAAGGTAAACGCGGTAAAGTAACAAAGGTATTACCTAACGGTAAAGTAATCGTTGAAGGTTTAAATTTAGTTGCTAAACATGAGAAACCAGTTCCTGCATTAGGAAAACAAGGTGGTATCGTGCGTAAAGAAGCACCAATTGATGTTTCTAACGTAGCAATTTTCAATCCTTCTACAAACAAGGCTGACCGTGTAGGTTTCAGATTTGAAGATGGCAAAAAAGTTCGTTTCTTCAAATCTACTGGTGAAACAATTAAATAAACTGGAGTAATGCGATGGCGAAACTGCATGATTACTACAGAGATCAAGTAGTAAACGAATTAAAAACTAAATTCGGCTACAAATCTGTCATGCAAGTCCCACGAATCGAGAAGATAACCCTAAACATGGGTGTGGGTGAAGCATTGACCGACAAAAAATTGCTAGATAATGCAGTAGCAGATTTAGCAGCAATTAGCGGTCAAAAACCTTTAATCACTAAAGCTCGCAAATCTGTTGCTGGCTTTAAGATTCGTCAGGGATATCCGATCGGTTGTAAAGTAACCCTACGCGGCGAGCGTATGTGGGAATTCTTTGAACGATTAATTTCTATTGCTGTTCCACGTATCCGTGACTTCCGTGGTTTAAATGCGAAGTCTTTTGATGGTCGTGGTAACTACAGCATGGGTGTGCGTGAACAAATCATCTTCCCTGAAATCAATTACGATAAAGTGGATCGTGTACGTGGTTTAGATATTACTATTACCACTACTGCGAAGACAGATGAAGAAGGTCAAGCACTACTTGCTGCCTTTAACTTCCCATTCCGTAAATAAGGCAGGTTCTAATGGCAAAACAATCAATGAAAGCACGTGATGTAAAACGTGTTGAATTAGCTGAAAAATATTACGCAAAACGTCAAGAATTAAAGAGAATTATCTCTGATGTTAATTCTTCTGATGAAGAGCGTTGGAATGCAGTGTTAAAGTTACAAACTTTACCACGCGATTCAAGCCCAATTCGTCAACGTAATCGTTGCCGTCAGACAGGTCGTCCACACGGTGTATTGCGTAAATTTGGTTTAAGCCGTATTAAGGTTCGTGAAGCAGCAATGCGCGGAGAAATTCCAGGCCTTAGAAAAGCGAGTTGGTAATATACCACTTTATTTTGGAATCATGGGAGTAAAGAAACATGAGCATGCAAGATCCAATAGCAGATATGTTGACTCGTATTCGTAACGGTCAAGCTGCAAATAAGATCGCGATCAACATGCCTTCATCCAAGCTAAAAGTGGCAATTGCCGACGTTCTAGCTAAAGAAGGTTATATTGAGAGCTTCAAAGTTATTGAAGGTGTAAAACCTGAATTGGAAATTACTTTAAAATATTTCCAAGGAAAACCAGTTGTAGAAAGTATTCAACGTGTAAGCCGTCCTGGTCTTCGTATTTATAAACGTAAAGACGAATTACCTAAAGTATTAGGTGGTTTAGGTATTGCTGTTGTTTCTACATCTAAAGGTGTTATGACTGACCGTGCTGCACGTCAAGCAGGATTGGGCGGTGAAATCATTTGTTATGTAGCTTAATAGTGAGGTAGGAAATGTCTCGTGTCGCAAAAGCACCTGTTAATATTCCTGCCGGTGTAGAGGTAAAACTCGACGGACAGCTATTAACAGTAAAAGGTAAAAATGGCGAGTTAACTCGCAACATTCATAAAGCAGTTGAAGTTACAATTGATAACAATGCATTACATTTTTCACCTCGTTTAGAAATGGCTGGTGCTGATGCACAAGCTGGTACAGCGAGAGCATTAGTAAATGCAATGGTTATTGGTGTTACTGAAGGATTCACTAAAAAATTACAATTGGTTGGTGTTGGTTACAGAGCACAAATCAAAGGTAATGTGCTTGCATTAAGCTTAGGATATTCTCATCCAGTTGAGCACACTTTACCAGCAGGCATTTTAGCGGAATGTCCTTCTCAAACTGAAATTATTTTGAAAGGCGCTGATAAGCAATTAATCGGGCAAGTTGCTGCAGATATTCGTGCTTACCGTCGTCCTGAATCTTATAAAGGTAAGGGAGTACGTTACGCTGATGAAGTAGTTCGTACTAAAGAGGCTAAGAAGAAATAAGTAGGGTAACACTATGGATAAAAAATTGGCTCGTATTCGTCGTGCAACCCGTGCACGCCGTATGATTAAAGAGCAAGGTGCAACACGTTTGGTAGTACACCGTACTCCACGTCATATTTATGCTCAAGTTATTGCACCTAACGGTTCAGAAGTGCTTGCTACAGCTTCTACTCTTGAGAAAGCGATCCGTGAGCAAGTGAAATATACTGGTAATAAAGAAGCTGCAGCGGTAGTTGGTAAATTAGTTGCTGAACGTGCTTTAGAAAAAGGTATTAAAGAAGTTGCCTTTGATCGTTCAGGTTTTAAATATCATGGTCGTGTGCAGTCGTTAGCAGACGCTGCTCGTGAAGCTGGTCTACAGTTCTAATAGAGGTAATTTGAGATGGCAAGCATCGAAAAACAAGCTGGTGAACTGCAAGAGAAGCTAATCGCAGTAAACCGTGTGTCCAAAACAGTAAAAGGTGGTCGTATTATGAGCTTTACTGCTTTAACAGTAGTAGGTGATGGTAATGGCCGTGTTGGTTTTGGCTATGGTAAAGCACGCGAAGTTCCGGCAGCGATCCAAAAAGCGATGGAAAAAGCTCGTCGCAATATGGTAAACGTAGCTTTGAATGAAGGTACATTACAACATCCTATCAAAGGTAGTCACACAGGTTCTCGCGTATTTATGCAACCTGCAAGCGAAGGTACTGGTATCATCGCTGGTGGTGCAATGCGTGCAGTATTAGAGGTGGCTGGTATTCGTAACGTACTATCAAAAGCTTACGGTTCAACAAACCCAATCAACGTAGTTCGTGCTACGATTGATGCGTTAGCTAATATGAAATCACCAGAAATGGTCGCAGCTAAACGTGGTAAAACAGTTGATGAAATTTTGGGGTAATTGATCATGGCAAAAACTATTAAAGTAACTCAAACTCGTAGTTCAATTGGTCGTTTACCAAAACATAAAGCTACTTTACGTGGTTTAGGTCTTCGTCATCTTAACCACACTGTTGAGTTAGTTGATACTGCAGCAGTTAGAGGTATGATCAATCAAGTATCATACATGGTTAAAGTGGAGGAGTAATAAATGCGTTTAAATACTCTATCTCCGGCTGAAGGTTCTAAACACAGTGCTAAACGTCTTGGACGTGGTATTGGTTCTGGTTTAGGTAAAACTGGTGGTCGTGGTCATAAAGGTCAAAAAGCACGTACCGGCGGTGGTGTAAGACGTGGTTTTGAAGGTGGTCAAATGCCTTTATACCGTCGTTTGCCTAAGTTTGGTTTCACTTCAATGAAAGCAGCTGTAACAGCTGAAGTACGTTTAAGTGATTTAGCAAAAGTTTCTGGTAATGAAATTACATTAGAATCTCTTAAAGAAGCTAAAGTGATTTCTTCAGAAATCCAATTCGCTAAGATTATTCTTTCAGGTGAAGTTAAGTCTGGCGTCGTTGTTCGTGGTTTACGAGTGACTAAAGGTGCTAAAGCAGCAATTGAAGCTGCTGGCGGTTCAATTGAGGAATAATTAACAGATGGCTAAACAACCGGGATATCAAAATAGAAGTACTCATAGCGGTACAAGTGAATTAAAGCGCCGTTTATTATTTGTTTTAGGTGCACTGATTGTATTCCGCATTGGATCTTTCATCCCGGTTCCTGGCATTGATTCTGCCGTATTGGCTCAAGTTATTGAACAACAAAAAGGTACTATCGTGGATATGTTCAACATGTTCTCTGGTGGTGCCTTGAGCCGTGCGTCAGTATTTGCTTTAGGGATCATGCCATATATTTCGGCATCGATCATTATTCAGCTATTGACGTCTGTTTATCCTGCATTAGCAGAGTTAAAGAAAGAAGGTGAAGCAGGAAGACGTAAGATTAGCAAATATACTCGCTATTCTACGTTGGCACTTGCAACCATTCAGGCAATTGGTATCTCAACAGGGTTACCAAATATGTTACCTGGATTGGTACCTAATTTAGGATTTGGTTTCTACTTTACTGCAGTTATCAGTTTGGTAACAGGAACAATGTTCTTAATGTGGTTAGGGGAACAAATTACTGAAAGAGGTGTTGGTAACGGTATTTCTTTAATTATTTTTGCAGGGATTGTTGCAGGATTACCTGCAGCAATTGCGCATACAATTGAACAAGCTCGTCAAGGTCAGATGCATCTGCTAGTTCTCTTATTAATTGCTGTTGTTGTATTTGCAGTAACTTATTTTGTTGTATTTGTAGAACGTGGACAAAGAAGATTAGTCGTTAACTATGCAAAACGTCAACAAGGACGTCATATGTTAGCTGCGCAAAGTTCACATTTACCTCTTAAGGTTAATATGGCAGGGGTTATCCCAGCAATCTTTGCGTCAAGTATTATTTTGTTCCCAGCAACAATTACACAATGGTTTGGTCAAGGACAAGGTTTAGATTGGTTAAATGATTTATCTATGTTGTTACATCCAGGACAACCTTTATACTTGATTTTATATGCAGTAGCGATTATATTCTTCAGCTTTTTCTATTCTGCGATGCAATATAATCCTAGAGATACAGCGGATAATTTGAAAAAATCTGGTGCATTTTTGCCAGGAATTAGACCGGGGGAACAAACATCACGTTACATTGATAAGATAATGACTCGTTTAGCATTAATTGGCGGTCTTTATGTTACCTTTGTATGTTTAGTTCCGTACATTATGACATCAGCATGGAATGTTCAATTCTATTTTGGCGGTACTTCTTTACTGATTGTTGTAGTGGTAATTATGGATTTCATCGCTCAGGTTCAAAGTCACTTGATGTCAAGTCAGTATGAATCAGTGTTGAAAAAAGCAAACCTTAAAGGGACAAGATAATAGATAATATTATCTTCCAAATTAAAAAGGATAAGCAATGAAAGTTCGTGCGTCCGTAAAGAAATTATGTCGTAACTGTAAGATTGTTAAACGTGAAGGCGTAGTTCGTGTGCTTTGCAGCGATCCTAAACATAAACAACGTCAAGGTTAATTGATATATTTTTCTTGAAAAGAATTGGTTGAGTAGGTATACTGCTCGACTCCTTTATATAGTGTATTGGTATGTTGTTTGAGTATCCTGAAACGGGCTTTTCAGATCAACATACCAGATTTTAGTAATCAAAAAATAGGAGTGCATAGTGGCCCGTATTGCAGGCATTAACATTCCTGATCATAAACACGCTGTAATTGCTTTAACAGCAATCTATGGTATCGGTAAAACCCGTGCTCAACATATTTGTGATGCAGTGGGTATTGCAGGAAGCGTTAAGATCAGCGAATTGTCTGAAGAGCAGATTGATAAACTGCGTGACGAAGTTGGTAAATTTACTGTTGAAGGTGATTTACGCCGTGAAGTAACACTAAACATCAAACGTCTTTTAGACTTAGGATGCTACCGTGGATTACGTCATCGTCGTAGCTTACCGGTACGTGGTCAACGTACTAAAACTAACGCGCGTACCCGTAAGGGCCCACGCAAACCGATCAAGAAATAATCGGGGTAAATGATAATGGCTAAAACACCAGTTCGTGCGCGTAAGCGTGTAAAAAAACAAGTTGTAGATGGCGTGGCTCATATTCATGCTTCTTTCAACAATACTATTGTTACGATCACTGATCGCCAAGGTAATGCTCTAGCATGGGCTACTGCAGGTGGTTCAGGTTTCCGTGGTTCTCGTAAATCTACTCCGTTTGCTGCACAAGTTGCTGCAGAACGTTGTGCCGAAATGGTTAAAGAATTCGGCTTAAAGAACTTGGAAGTTATGGTTAAAGGACCTGGTCCTGGTCGTGAGTCAACAATCCGTGCATTAAATGCTGCAGGATTCCGCATCACTAACATTACTGATGTGACTCCGATTCCTCATAACGGTTGTCGTCCACCGAAAAAACGTCGTGTGTAAGACGTGTTAGGATAGTTGGAGAAAGAAAATGGCAAGATATTTGGGGCCTAAGCTCAAACTAAGCCGTCGTGAGGGCACAGACTTATTTTTGAAGTCAGGTGTTCGTGCGATTGAGTCAAAATGTAAAATTGATACTGCACCAGGTCAACACGGTGCACGTAAGCCACGTTTATCTGACTATGGTAGTCAATTACGTGAGAAACAAAAAGTTCGTCGTATGTACGGCATTTTAGAACGTCAATTCCGTAACTATTACAAAGAAGCTAACCGCTTGAAAGGTAACACCGGTGAAAACCTATTAGTGTTATTGGAAGGTCGTTTAGACAATGTTGTATATCGTATGGGATTTGCAGCAACACGTGCAGAAGCTCGTCAATTAGTTAGCCACAAGGCTATCGTTGTTAATGGACGTGTAGTAAACATTCCTTCTTACCAAGTTTCTGTTGATGATGTTATCGCAGTGCGTGAAAAATCTAAAAAACAAGCTCGTATTAAAGCATCATTAGAATTAGCAGAACAAAGAGAAAAACCAACTTGGTTAGAAGTCGATGCTGCTAAAATGGAAGGTGTTTTCAAACGTATTCCAGAACGTTCTGATTTATCAGCAGACATTAACGAACATCTGATCGTTGAGCTTTACTCTAAATAATAAAGCTTAACAGCAAAGAGAGGATAAAATGCAGGGTTCTGTTACAGAATTTTTAAAGCCACACTTAGTAGATATTGAGCAAATTAGCTCTACCCATGCTAAAGTGACCTTAGAGCCGTTAGAACGTGGCTTTGGCCATACATTGGGTAATGCATTACGTCGTATTCTTTTGTCATCTATGCCTGGTTGTGCAGTGACAGAAGTTGAAATTGATGGTGTATTGCATGAGTACAGCAGTAAAGAAGGGGTTCAAGAAGATATTCTTGAAGTGCTTTTAAACTTAAAAGGTCTAGCGGTTAAAGTGCAGAATAAAGATGACGTATTTCTGACACTAACAAAATCTGGAATTGGCCCTGTTGTTGCCGCGGACATCACTCATGATGGTGATGTTGAAATCGTAAATCCGGATCATGTCATTTGTCATTTGACAGATGAAAATGCCTCTATTAATATGCGCATTCGTGTACAACGTGGTAGAGGATATGTTCCTGCATCAGCACGTGTACATGATGAAGAACGCCCAATTGGTCGTTTATTAGTGGATGCGTGTTATAGTCCAGTTGACCGTATTGCTTATAATGTGGAAGCAGCACGTGTTGAACAACGTACTGACTTAGATAAGTTAGTTATTGAAATGGAAACTAATGGCACATTGGATCCAGAAGAAGCGATTCGTCGAGCAGCAACAATTTTAGCAGAACAGCTTGATGCATTCGTTGATTTGCGTGATGTTCGTCAACCTGAAGTCAAAGAAGAAAAACCAGAGTTTGATCCGATTTTACTTCGTCCAGTGGATGACTTAGAGTTGACAGTTCGTTCTGCTAACTGTTTGAAAGCAGAAACAATTCACTATATCGGTGATCTAGTTCAACGTACAGAAGTTGAGTTACTTAAAACACCTAATCTTGGTAAGAAATCTCTTACTGAAATTAAGGATGTGCTCGCTTCTCGTGGCTTATCACTTGGTATGCGCCTTGAGAATTGGCCACCGGCAGGTATTGCCGAAGACTAGTTTGGTCATAGGTTAAAGATTTTTCTGAGAAGGATAAGGTCATGCGCCATCGTAAGAGTGGTCGTCAACTAAACCGTAATAGCAGTCATCGCCAAGCGATGTTTCGTAATATGGCAAGTTCTTTAGTTAGTCATGAAATCATCAAGACTACATTGCCTAAAGCAAAAGAATTACGTCGTGTAGTTGAGCCGTTAATTACTTTAGCTAAAGTAGATAGCGTTGCAAATCGCCGTCTAGCTTTTGCTCGTGTTCGCGACAACGCAGTTGTTGCTAAATTATTTAATGAATTAGGTCCACGTTTTGCTGAACGTGCGGGTGGTTATACTCGTATCTTAAAATGTGGTTTCCGTGCCGGTGATAATGCAGCAATGGCATACATTGAATTAGTTGATCGTCAAGTTACTGAAGAAGCAGCTGTAGCGGCAGAATAATTCAAAATTCATTTTCTATAAAAAACTGCATCCCAATGGATGCAGTTTTTTTATCTCTTGATTTAGCTATTCTTGATTTAGCTATTACTTTCTATTCTTAATAACAAATTAGCATAAAGTTTCTAGACTTTACGAACGTTTTTTATTTTTAAAGTCACTAATAAGTTGCTATACTCAGCAAGTTTTTTAACTAATCGCTATTTTGCTGTATAAAAAGCAAGCTTTGGAGGACTTATAAATTGAAATTTTTATCTTTTTCTCAGCTATCTAAAACAATTCTACTTTCTTTTCCTATCTTATTTAGTTCATCTCTTCTTGCAGAAAAACTCTACATTTATAACTGGACAGAATATATTCCTACATCATTACTTAATCAATTTACTAAAGAAACTGGAATTGAAATTGTGTATTCAACTTTTGAAAGTAATGAAGAAATGTATTCGAAGATGAAATTAACTAATGGGGGAGAATATGATTTAGTTTTCCCATCTAGTTATTACATCGGTAAGATGGCAAAGGAAGGAATGTTAGAGAAATTAGATAAGAGTAAGTTAAAAAATTTTTCTCAAATTACACCGGATTTATTAAATAAGCATTTTGATCCTAATAATCAATACTCTTTACCATATGTCTATGGTTTGACAGGAATTGGTCTGAACACAGCAGAAATTGAGCCAAGTAAAGTAACAAGTTGGTCTGATTTATGGAATCCTGAATATAAAGGTAAAGTATTATTAACTACTGATTCACGAGAAGTATTTCATATTGCTTTATTACTAAAAGGATTCTCTCCTAATACAAAAAATGAAAAAGAGATTGAATCTGCCTATCATCTATTACAAAAACTCATTCCAAATGTACTCGCATTTAATTCTGATTCACCAGATGTTCCTTATTTACAAGGCGAAGTTTCATTGGGGATGATTTGGAATGGTTCCGCATTCCGTGCGCATAAAGAGAATGAAAATATTAAATTTGTTTATCCAAAAGAAGGCGTCATTATTTGGATGGATAATTATGCAATTCCTAAAAATGCAAAACATAAAAGTGCTGCATATAAGTTCATTGATTTTATGTTAAGACCTGAAAGTGCCAAAGAAGTGATAGAAACAATGGGGTTTTCTATGCCAAATGAAGGTGTAAAAACACTCCTTTCAGGAGAAGATGTTAATGATCCAACATTATTTCCAAGCAAAGAAGAGCTTCAAAAGGGTATTTTACAAGAGGATGTTGGTGATGCTATTGATATTTATGAAAAATATTGGAATAAGTTAAAAACTAATTAAGGTTTTTCGGCGATTTCCTCTCAAGAAATGTATATAATTATGCATATGCTTAAAGCTCCCTCATTATGTTTGCCCATAGTGAGGGAGTTATATTAATCAAATCTTTCAGAAAGTTTTACTTATTATCCTTCCATTATTAGTGGATTAAATTAGACATTTTATAGGAATTATTATGGAAAAGTTTCGTGTTCATGGGCGAGCTTGCTTAAAAGGTACAGTTAATATTTCTGGTGCGAAAAATGCGGCATTACCAATTCTATTTGCTTCAATTCTTGCTGAAGAACCAGTGACATTACACAATGTTCCTCGCCTACGTGATATTGAAACCACATTAAAAATTTTACGTAAATTGGGAATTAAAGCAGATTGGTGTGGTGAACAGACAGTTTGTATTGATGCAAACAATGTGACTAGCTTTGTTACACCTTATGAATTAGTTAAAACAATGCGTGCATCAATTTGGGCATTAGCACCATTGACAGCACGTTTTAACCAAGGACAAGTATCTTTACCGGGTGGTTGTTCGATTGGAGCAAGACCAGTTGATTTACATATTTCTGGGTTAGAAAAATTAGGTGCAAAAATTACTTTGGAAGATGGGTATGTGAAATCATTCGTTTCTTCCCGTTTACAAGGAACCCGCATTGTTATCGATAAAGTCAGTGTAGGTGCAACTATTTCTATTATGACTGCAGCGGTGTTAGCGAAAGGGACAAGTGTTATTGAAAATGCTGCAAGAGAGCCAGAAATTGTGGATACTGCAGAGTTTTTGAATAAGATGGGAGCAAAAATTCAAGGGGCTGGTACAGATACTATTACAGTAGAAGGTGTCGAACGTTTAGGGGGCTGCGAACATACCGTGATCCCTGATCGTATTGAAACAGGAACGTTTCTTGTGGCAGCAGCTGTATCAGGTGGACGAGTTGAATGTCTTGGTACACGAGCTAATACACTTGAAGTAGTGATTGAAAAACTACGAGAAGCAGGTGCACAAATTGATGTAACAGAGAATAGTATTACCTTAGATATGTTTGGTCAGCGTCCTAAAGCAGTCAATATTCGTACTGCACCCCATCCAGGTTTCCCAACAGATATGCAAGCACAATTTACTTTATTGAATATGGTTGCCTGCGGGACAGGGATTATTACTGAAACCATCTTTGAAAATCGTTTTATGCATATTCCAGAATTAATTCGGATGGGAGCAAAAGTCGAAATTGAAGGTAATACTGCAATTTGTCATGGCGTGGATCATCTTAGTGGTGCTGAAGTAATGGCAACAGATCTCCGCGCTTCTGCTAGTTTAGTTATTGCAGGGTGTATTGCACAAGGTGAAACTATTGTTGACCGGATTTATCACATTGATCGTGGTTATGAACATATTGAGGAAAAGTTACGTGGATTAGGTGCTCGTATCGAGCGTTTTTCTGATGCGGAAACTGCATAGATATATTCGTTATTAATTTAATTTGTCGAATCGCTAATCTCTTGTTCTCATAAAAAAAGCAATAGGTTAGCGATTTTTTTTCAGGTATTGTAATACTTGAATTAAACAAAATAAGTGTAACAAGAAAAGTAGGTTATACTTATGTTTGATCCCTATTTTGGATAAGTTAGCGAATGAAGTATTGTATAGACTTGATTTGCAAGCTTTAGTGAAGTAGGGAGCAGCTACGTTCACGTAGCTGTGTGTTGAAACACCATAATGAGTTGTGAGAAGAACAAATTAATAAGGCAGCTACGTTCACGTAGCTGTGTGTTGAAACACGGGCTGAGTTAAAAGCTAAAAATACCTCATGCGCAGCTACGTTCACGTAGCTGTGTGTTGAAACCATTCAGTGGCAGACAACCACCAATGGCAACAGGGCAGCTACGTTCACGTAGCTGTGTGTTGAAACCTCCTTTTGTGTATGGAGGCTTTACCATAATACAGCAGCTACGTTCACGTAGCTGTGTGTTGAAACTAGTGATTTTTATGCTATTTTTGCGGTTCCTCGTGAGCAGCTACGTTCACGTAGCTGTGTGTTGAAACATAAAAAAGAGGCTAAAGACGATGAGCAGAATAGGCAGCTACGTTCACGTAGCTGTGTGTTGAAACATCCTCTGCCATCTGCAATATTTGCCTTAACGAAAGCAGCTACGTTCACGTAGCTGTGTGTTGAAACACACACCTCAAAGAAAGACGGAAATCCGTCTATGCAGCTACGTTCACGTAGCTGTGTGTTGAAACTTTAATCTTGTGGGAAAAATAAGATATACACAAAAGCAGCTACGTTCACGTAGCTGTGTGTTGAAACTCGGTCTCCAGAACCAAAATCAGCAAGCCAATCAGCAGCTACGTTCACGTAGCTGTGTGTTGAAACTGACTCGTTGTAAAGTCGATGAAATGATTTAAAAGCAGCTACGTTCACGTAGCTGTGTGTTGAAACCATTGCATAGAATAACTATTAACTGCGGGTACTGGCAGCTACGTTCACGTAGCTGTGTGTTGAAACGTTTTAGATTGCAACATAATCACATACTGATTAGGCAGCTACATTCGCGTAGCTGTGTGTTGAAACAAAATCTAACAAAGCTATTATATGGATCGTCTGGAAGGCAGCTACGTTCACGTAGCTGTGTGCTAAAACAGCTACTTTCGTGTACCCAAATGCCAAACAATAAAAAATCTGCGCTTTAATGTAGTAATAATTAAAGTGCAGATCATTTAAAAAAGTTGGGTTTAGTTAAATAACTTAATTTTTTTGTTGTTTTTGATAAGCGTAAGCTGCTTTAATAAATCCTTCAAATAATGGATGTCCATCACGAGGTGTTGAGGTAAATTCTGGATGGAATTGGCAAGCGACAAACCAAGGATGATTTGGCACTTCAATAATCTCAACTAATTTCTTATCAGCTGACCAACCAGTAACTTTTAAGCCCGCTTTTTCGATTTGTGGAAGTAACTTATTGTTTACTTCATAACGATGACGATGACGTTCTTCAATGGTTTCTTTACCATATAATTGGCGAGCTAGGCTACCTTCCACAAGATGGCATTGTTGCGCACCAAGACGCATTGTACCGCCAAGATCAGATTTATCACTGCGTACTTCAACATTACCATCAGCATCTTGCCATTCAGTAATTAAGCCAATTACAGGTTGTGGACAGTTCTTATCAAACTCTGATGAACTCGCCTCTTTCATACCAGCGACATGACGAGCATATTCGATAAGAGCAATTTGCATACCTAAACAAATACCTAAATAAGGAATATTATTCTCGCGTGCATATTGAGCAGTTAATATCTTTCCTTCAATTCCACGATAACCGAAACCACCTGGAACAAGAATAGCATCAAGACCTTTTAATAATTCGGTGCCTTTTGATTCAATATCTTGAGAATCAATATATTTGATATTGACACTTAAGCGATTTTTTAAGCCACCATGTTTTAAAGCTTCATTAACCGATTTATAAGCATCTGGCAATTCAGTATATTTACCAACCATACCAATCGTAACTTCACCAATTGGGTTAGCTTCTTGATAGAGTACATTTTCCCATTCAGAAAGATCTGCTTCTGGACAGTCTAAATGGAAACGTTGGCAAATAAAGTCGTCCAGCCCTTGAGATTTTAATAAAGCTGGGATTTGATAAATTGAGTTTACATCTTTTAATGAAATAACCGCTTTTTCTGGCACGTTACAGAAAAGAGCAATTTTTGCACGTTCATTTGGTGGAATAATACGATCAGAACGACAAATTAATACATCAGGTTGAATACCGATTGATAATAACTCTTTAACAGAGTGTTGAGTTGGTTTAGTTTTTACTTCACCTGCGGTAGCAATATAAGGTACCAGCGTTAAGTGCATGAATAGCGTTCTTTCACGCCCAACTTGCACAGCGAGTTGACGCAATGCTTCTAAGAATGGTAACGATTCAATATCACCAACAGTTCCGCCAACTTCCACAATCACAACATCATGGCCTGCTGCGCCTTCGATAACTTTAGCTTTAATTTCATTAGTAATATGGGGAATCACTTGAATTGTTGCACCAAGATAGTCGCCACGACGTTCTTTACGTAAAACTTCAGAATAAATTTTCCCAGTCGTAAAGTTATTACGTTTTGTCATTTTAGTACGAATAAAGCGTTCATAATGGCCTAAGTCAAGATCTGTTTCGGCGCCGTCTTGAGTAACAAATACCTCACCATGTTGTGTTGGGCTCATAGTACCTGGATCAACGTTAATATAAGGATCCAGTTTCATCATCGTAACGTTTAGCCCACGAGCTTCTAAAATAGCTGCAAGAGATGCCGCTGCAATGCCTTTACCTAAAGAAGAAACGACACCGCCTGTGACAAAAATATAATTGGTTGCCATTGTTTATGCCTATTTAATAAAAAGTGAGTGGAAATTTAAGATTAAGAGATACGCAAGTATCAAGACGGGATGATAGTTTACAGGATTTATAAATTTAACTCAATCATAGAATCGGGAGATTGCCTTTGCGGGCAATCTCTCTTTCTTACCAAGTCATTTGTTGATCCTTATTATATAAGGAGCGGTAACCAAAATAGAGTGAACCAAAAACAGACAAACAAACGGCAGTACAAATCGCAATCATAATTGCAATTTGATACAAAATAGCGGTACTAGGTAAAGTTCCCGAAAGAATTTGCCCGGTCATTAATCCAGGGAGAGCAACGATTCCCATACCAACCATTGAGTTAAGTGTAGGTAAAAGAGCACTCTCTAAGGCTTGGTTTACAAAAGGCGTTAAAATACGTTGTGGTGTAGTACCAAAATTCAATAAGGTTTCAATCCGTTGACGTTCGCTTGCAAGGCTTTCTCGAAAAGTTTTTACTCCAAGATTCACGCCTGTCATCGCATTTCCCATAATCATTCCGCTTAGTGGAATCACATATTGTGGATGGAAAAGGTTTTCATTGACGACAACAAGAATAAAGAAAGCTAATACAGCAAGTCCAGAAAATGAAATCGAACCAATAATAGCGTATTTGAAACGAGTATTAATATTAGGGTTCTTTGATAAGACACGGTGTACAGCAAAAATGATCATTGCTAATAAATAAAGCACCGTAAAAATAGGATGGGGATTCTGAAAAATATAAGTCAAAATAAATCCGGCAAGAATAAGTTGTAACGTCATTCTTAAACTTGCTACGAACAATAATTTAGATTGATTGATCTGACACTTTTTCATAATGAAAAGGACGATCAAAAGCAGAAGGTAAACCAGACTAAAATTAAAAAGATGAATTTCAGCAATATTATTCATAATGACCTCGATGGTTTAATTCAATAATTTTGTCAGCGTAACGTTGAGTGAGCGAATGATCGTGGCTAATAATAATCAGTGTTGTATTAGGCAGACAAAATTGTTTAATTTGTTGTATCACTTGAGTTGCTACGGTGGGATCTAATGCTGATGTAGGTTCATCTAACATTAAGACTTTTGCGTTAAAGCTCAACGCAATCGCTAGAAATACACGCTGTTTTTCACCGCCAGAAAGATGCGCAACATTTTGATTTAGCGGAAAGGGAATATGGCAAATATCAAGATATTGTTGTAGCTGTTTATGTTCTGGCAGTGTATTTTCACGATAGTGATGATACTGTTGAAAATTATCTAAAATGGATCCTGGAAATAGATAAGATTGTTGTGAAGCAAGTAATACTTCGCGGCGTAATATAATTTTGTCTAATTGTTGAATATCACGATTTTGGTATAAAATTTTTCCTTCTGTGATCGGTAAGGTGTCATTAAATAGATGGAGTAAAGTGCTCTTACCACAACCACTTGGCCCTTGTAGAAAAGTTGCTTGTCCTTCAGGAATTTCAATGTTGGGATAATAGATTTTTTGCTGAAAAACAACATTTTCAGCTGATAAGATAGCGGACATAATTGATACCTAATATTTTTACATAATGATTTTATAGGAGAAATTTTATATGAATTTCCAACAAATTTTGATGACCTTGCCGCCTATTGATGAGATTCGTCAAATTGATATTTTGAATCAGAAGGGAGAAATTATACATTCTATTCCTGCAATAGCAGGAAAGTTAGGCTCGCTACGAGTTTATCATGCACTTGCACAAAAGTTTGCTGGAAAACTGGATAGTGAAAGTGCAGAGCAGGGATTAATTTGGTTTGCCGAACATTGTGATGATGCGCGTCAATATCCGGGAAAACACCCAAATATAGATCTATTATTTGCTGTGATTAAACAGCAACAGCAGTTACAAATTAATGTAATCCGTTGATAGTTATTTTCTTAATTTCACTGTATTAATGGCGTGGTCTTCACCTTTTACCAAAATTAAACTGGCTCGTTCTTTGGTTGGTAAGATATTTTCATGAAGATTTACGCCATTGATAGTATCCCAAATGTGAGAAGCAATCTCTATCGCTTCTTTTTCTGATAATTTTGCATAATGATGGAAATAAGAGTTTGGATCCGCAAACGCACTCTTACGAAATTTTAAAAAACGTTTGATATACCAACTTTTTAGCAATGTTTCTTCAGCATCAACAAAAATAGAAAAATCGACAAAGTCTGAAACGAATAAATTATGAGCCTTATGGCCGCGTTGAAGAACATTTAACCCTTCAATAATTAAGATGTCGGGCTGATTGATTTCAGTATATTGCCCTGGAATGATGTCATAAGTGAGATGTGAATACACGGGTGCTTTAACAGCCTTTTTTCCTGATTTAATATCAGAAACAAATTGGATTAAAGCATGGGTATCATACGAAACAGGGAATCCCTTCTTTCCTAATAAATCCAGTTGTTTTAACTTTTCTAAAGGATACAAAAATCCATCCGTGGTAATTAAATCAACTCGGCGATTAGCTTGCGTTAATAGTGCTTGTAGAATTCGAGCAGTGGTACTTTTCCCTACCGCAACACTTCCTGCAATACTAATAATGTAAGGGACTTTGGGATTATCGATACCAAGAAAACGTTGAATAACGGTATGACGCTGTAAATTTTCTTCTATATAGTAATTTAGCAAACGCACCAGAGGCAGATAAATAGAACTTACTTCATCTAAAGACAGTTCATCATTAAAACTAAGCAAGGGTTTTAAATCTTGTTCTGTTAATGAGAGAGGCACAGATTTTCTTAATGCTGCCCATTGTTCTCGTGCAAAAGTTAAAAAAGGAGAAAAGTTATTTACAGGCTGATTAATCACAATGTCCTTCTTATGAAGTTAATAGAGAGATTATGGCGGTATGTTATAGAAAGCGAGAACAAAAGGCAAAATTTATCTATTTATTAGCAGAGCAAGGTAAATATTAATAAAAAGAGTAGTTAATAGATGAAAGTAGATAAAAATAAAGAAATTAAGCAGTAAAAGGAGTAATTGAAAGCATATATACAGTACTTATTTTGATATCGTGTTATCGCATACTGTTGGGATTTTAGACGGAAACTGTAAAAAACAGACAATTTTTGCTTGAGATTTAGGCTACCGATAAAAAATCCTATTTTTTTTCAAAAAAAGTCTTGCCAGAAGAAAAAAGATCCCTATAATACGCCTCACTTGCTTAACGATGCCGACTTAGCTCAGCAGGTAGAGCAACTGACTTGTAATCAGTAGGTCACCAGTTCGATTCCGGTAGTCGGCACCATCTTCTCAAGTAAGTATTAGCATTAGCGTTGTGGAGGGATTCCCGAGCGGCCAAAGGGGGCAGACTGTAAATCTGTTGGCTCAGCCTTCGAAGGTTCGAATCCTTCTCCCTCCACCATTTTATGATGGGACAGATGAATATAGGTGCGGGCATCGTATAATGGCTATTACCTCAGCCTTCCAAGCTGATGATGCGGGTTCGATTCCCGCTGCCCGCTCCACGCTGATATAGCTCAGTTGGTAGAGCGCACCCTTGGTAAGGGTGAGGTCGGCGGTTCAAATCCGCCTATCAGCACCACCTCTATTTTTCTTTCCTTTTTTATTCAAATCCTGTAATTATCTTTGGTTAATGTGGTAGTTATACGCCATCGATAACCGTGTTTTTTTTAGGGGACTTTCCA
>NZ_JAQIBB010000024.1:0-2679 GCF_027920745.1 Gallibacterium faecale
TGGCTTACAATCTTACGAGATACTTTTTCATGTAAATATAATTTGTCTGATAAGAGATCTTGTAATTTTTCGTAGGATGGAAAGAGATTTCCAGTAAACGCTTTTGCGTGATAGCGTATCATTTGCCAAGTATATTTGGCTCTTACTGTTAAATAACGATCTTGTAATAAACGTATTGGAACTGTTTCGTGTGCGTTTCCAAAATAAAATAAGCCAGCATTGTTATCCGTCATAATTTATTCCTCTTCCCATAACCCAATAATATCTAAAGGCGCTTTTGTGGCTCGTTCGTATTCGTAGCCTTCTTTAGTCCAGCTACATTTTTCGGGCTTTAAGTTAGGTTTGATTCTATATCCTCGCAAAATATAAATATATTCATCAAAAACGTTTTGATCTTTATCGTTTAAAATATATTTAACGAAAGCCTGATCCCCATTTCTTAGCTTAACTGGGTGTCCAGATAATGCTTTATCTAAATTGAATCGCAACATAATTGTGCCCCCAAAATTTATGCTTTATCGTTCAAATTTTCCCATTTTCTGACCTGTTTCCATAGCATCGCCAGATCTAAATTTAATTCTTCTGCGATTACCATCAAATTATCTAAGGCATCTAGTGAATTAAGTTTTTTATTTTTAGGATCTAATTTACAGGCTTCTTGCCAGCGATACCAAGCATCACTGGATTTTTCTATATCTGTGATTGTACGCCTACCAACCGAAATTTGTTTACCTAGTAATCTTCTACGTTCACTAACTTCGTAAGGTTGCGCCCCAAAAAAGCATTTCATTAATTCAATGCTTGCACCTAATACTAAAGCACGATCAAAGAGTTTTTGTTCTGCTGTTTTTGTTTTTATGCGCTTTAGCATTTTTTTGAGTAAATCATGATTCACGCTAATTTCTAAAAATGTGTTTGGCATTTGGCTTAAATAATGCAATTCATCTGTTGATAAATTATTAATTTTTGCAAGTTCATCACTCGTAAAACCAAAATTTTCGCAATATCGGATTTTTCCCATTTTGATCTGAGTAATAATGTGTGATAGCAATGCTTGATTGACCATTTGCATCATAATTAGCTCCTTAAATGTGTTCTTAATTGACGGATAACACGGATTAATCGAAAGAGTTTCACTAAAAGGAGATCTGAAATTTCAGGTTGATTATTGAAGCCAATTAATAACGATTCAGATAAGGTGACAGTAAGTGGCTCGTTATGGTTATCACACGCTAAGCATGCAAGTAATGCGTGAATACTAATAGTAAGCTCATCTTGAATAGATGAAGCTAATGGTGCAATAGTAAAACTAAATTTTTCATCACTTTCAGTTGGAATCACAATATTTTGTAAATGTGCTAATTTAGCAATATCTGTTGCTAGCCCATAGGCCTCAAAGCGAAGTTTTTCTGGGGTATCAAATGCTGGATAAATTTGCCAGATGTCATCGACAGGCTGGCAGCCTGTATTTGCAAAAGCAATTCCATTTTGCTCCGCACGTTGTTGACGTTGTTCGTTAATAGATTTACCTGGTGCAATACCAAATTGTTCAAAAATATCAAAGGTTGAATCAATATTTTCGGTTTCTGAAAAATTATCACTGGTAGTGCTGTTTGATTTTTGTTCACTGGTTCCACTGGAACCACTGTCTAATTTTTGTTCGTTGAGTTGTGTAGCCTTATCATGTAGTTGATGAATATTATTATCTTTTTTATCCTCAATGATTTGTACATTATCTGGTATAGATGTTTTTACGTTATCTGATGTGGAAGTAGAACTCTGACTTTTTTCTGTTGCTATAAACATAGAAATTTCTGTTTCAGAATTAACATTATCTTGTTTTACTGGAGCAGTTCGATAAGTATCACTGTCTTGAGATTTTGGTTTATTATCCAGTTCAAATAAAATATCTTGATAGCTGACGTAATCTGACCCAATCGCATTGACCATATTACCGATCAGTTCATCTTGGAATATGTCTAATGAAAAATCATCATTATCAAATAGAGAAAGCGTTTCTAACCATAATGCTTTAAATCCTAGATCTTGATTTTCCTCCTGATCGTGTTTATGGAAAAGAGGAGTATACTTTTCCCAATACGTGTTTGCATTACTAAATAACTGGAGCAGTTTTTCAATTTGTGGTTTTCCCATTCCACTTAAAAGAATATTAGGAATTGCGGGGTAGAGCAGATCAATACATTGCTCCATTTTGACTAATAGTGAATGTGAGATACTATAACCATCTGCTTTTAATCTTTCAGAAAGTTTTCTGTGAGATAATGATGTTGATAATTGTTGTTCATAAAATCGTTTAGCTTGCTGAATCCCCAATGCACGTTCAATAAAGCTTAAATCACCTCGCAAGTCGTTTTCTGCTAAATGTCCAATTAAGCAGTGTAATTCTCCTGTAATCTCATCATTGTTATTTCCTTGCCACGGTTTGTACAAACACGTAATAGAGAAGTATTTTGGATCTTGAGTTTCTTCATAAAGCTCTTGTAATGCTTGTAAACGTGTATTACCACCGTCTGCGATAATATAATACTCTTCGCCTGGACGCTGAGTAATATTTGGAGGAAAATCTAAACCTCTAACCCGAATAGATTCTTTGATGTCCTCGAATTTAGGATTTCGAGTTTTACGTGGATTGTTATCAAACGGGCGCAATTGTAATAA
>NZ_JAQIBB010000025.1:0-2620 GCF_027920745.1 Gallibacterium faecale
TTGGATTCGTTTTGTCAAATGATAACATTGACATTAGTGAGGCTTTAATCCTTGTTAATATTGGTGTAATCTTTTGGATATTAGGGCTGCTTCTTGATTACATAGTAGATTTAATAAACAAAAAGACAAAAGCCGATAAAACTAAAGCTAAGGAGGTTTTATGAATTGGTGGTTACTTGGTGTAGGTGGAACGTTAGTTTTTGCTGCTACTATTTTTACCGCTTTAGTGTATTGGTCTAATTGGGATCTTGTCACTGGTAAAGATACTAAGCGTAAAACAAAAACCAAAAAACATTAATACACTTCTAAACATTCAGATCAATATCTTTTGATATTGGTCTTTCTTGAACACCCCCTAATGGGAAACATAATTCCCTATGGGTGCTGTGTTTCCCTTTTATTTTCTATTTAAGGAGAAACACGATGTCTTAATTCCATTGATACACATCTTGTCATTAATGGATGGGATATTTGTACAGTTGAAGATTATTGGAACTGTATAGATACTTTTAAACAAAGAGTAGAAGAAAATAATTAATTCTTCTATTTCATCACCCAAGCGGGGATACTCCTGTTTGGGTGGTATTCCCTTTTTTATTTTTAAATTAGAGGAATACCGATATGAATTTAACTACAGAACAAAAATTAACTATTAATAACGCTTTAACCTGTCTTGAACAACTTATGGAATCATCTCCATTATATCAAGTCAATGCACCAGAGTTCACTTCTCCAGCGCTTGCGGCTGATTATTGTCGATTGAAGATTGGGGCAGAAACAAGAGAAGTGGTTCTAGTATTATTTTTGTCTAATCAGCACAAGCTGCTTTGTGCAGATATCATATTCAAAGGCATTATCAATCAAGCCAGTATATCTCCTAGAGATATTATTAAGAAGGCGTTGGAGGTAAATACTGCGGCAATAATCATTGCGCATAATCATCCATCAGGTGATGTCACGCCAAGTAATGCTGATTTTACTATTACTAAAAAACTAAAAGCAGCTTGCGAATTATTTGACATTCGGCTTTTAGATCATTTAGTGGTATCAATGAAAGAGGCTTATTCTTTCGCTGAACATAATGATATGGCTTAGCTTAAACTTGTCAATAAAAGCGACTTCGGTCGCTTTTTTCTTACTTGTAAAAATCTTACTAAACACATCAAGTTATAACATAAAAAATTTTAGTTATTTTTAATAATCAATTTCCTCTTCGTTTTTCACTTCACTTTTTCTATTGTCTTATCACCCTTAGTCATTAATTATTTGGAGAAAAAATGAATAAGTTTGATAAAGTTACATTAGCTAATAAAGCATCTATAGAGGACATTGAACACCCAAACTGTATAGAATGCGATGAACCTCTTTATTTCGCCTTAAAAGACAATCATCATTCGTTTAGTTTACCGCTTTCTACACTCCTAGAATGTCTAAAATTCGCTGAAAATGAAGGAGCTATTCCGCCAATTGATAGTGAGTGGTGGGTGCAAGTATCAAACCTTTACTCCGAATAATCCATCTTAATATTTAAAACCGTGCTTCAATCCTACTTCTTTGGCAGCAATGAGTAATTCTTTATTCTTTGTTTCTTGCTTTTCACTAAGAGTGCTTGGATGGTAAGTTAATAGATTTTCAAAATGAAGGTTATCAAATATGATTTTTTCACTGTATATTATTTCTTTTTGAGAAACGGTCAATAAAAGACTTTCTGTAAGATGATGATCTTTTATATAAGTTTTGTGATTTGTAAAATAAAATCCAACATTAGAAAAACATTTTGCTCGAAGTTGATTATTTTCAAAATATAAATTAGGGGCTTTTTCTAATGCAGAAATAAGCTCTTTATTAGAAATATAACGACCTATTAGGGCTTTGTTCAAAGAAAAATAAGCTAACAACAAAGGAATATTTTGGAGTGAAGCGCCATAATAGAGATAGGCTCTAGCATCAAAAAAATCATTAAGCATCTCTTTTGCTAAAGATAGGCTAATATAAATGCCTATTTTCTTTTGTAGCAGATAAATAATCTTATCAAAATGATTAACCATTTTATCAATAATTTCTTTGGCAATATCATCTATTGCCCCTTTTCGACTATCTTTTGTAAAAGCTTTTCTATCCGCCTTATAAGGACAATAGTTATAAGCTTGTTTGTTATATATACCTAAACCGATAGGAGTTTCATAATGTTTAGCAAAAGGTTTGTCAGTGTGTGCTGATTTTCTATATAACCCAATAATTTGTACAGGGTTATTACATGCTGGACAGATAGCAAATTGGCTAATTTCGTGGTTTTGCCGTTCCATTTTTCGGTAAAAAGGTGCTTTTTTTGCTGTTTTTCTTTCAAACAAATCAGTTTCAATTGGATAACTTTGGTATTCATTAACAGTAAATTTAATTCTATCCATTATTTTTACCCTAGTTTGAAAAGTAACGTGAATTAATAAAACATCTTAACGTACTGATCTTAAAACGCAATTTTTTTTGATTATTTTCAATAATCAATTTCTCCTTTTCTCTTTTTTTTAATTTCTTATAGTCATTAGAGGCAAACTGACTTGTCGTTTATGAGGAAATTTATCTTGGAAATTATGTTTCGTTATCAAAATAGTCTATTCAC
>NZ_JAQIBB010000026.1:0-2605 GCF_027920745.1 Gallibacterium faecale
AAACCTGGCAGTGACCTACTCTCACATGGGGAATCCCCACACTACCATCGGCGTAACAACATTTCACTTCTGAGTTCGGCATGGATTCAGGTGGGTCTATTGCACTCTCGCCGCCAGGATAATTCTTTTTATTCCTTGCTTTTTCGCTTTTACTTTTATCTTTGTTTTTCGCTCTGTCTTGTCCTTTGTTCTTTTTCTTTCTCTCCAATGTCACACAAGCTGTCAACCCTTAAACTCTAATCAAAAACCCTTCAGCGTTGTATAGTTAAGCCCCTCGGGCAATTAGTATGGGTTAGCTCAACGGCTCACACCGCTTACACACCCCACCTATCTACGTCTTCGTCTTAAACAACCCTTACAATCTCTTTCGATTGGGAGAACTCATCTCGGGGCAAGTTTCGTGCTTAGATGCTTTCAGCACTTATCTCTTCCGCACTTAGCTACCCAGCATTGCTTCTGGCGAAACAACTGGAACACCAGCGGTGCGTCCACTCCGGTCCTCTCGTACTAGGAGCAGCCCCCCTCAATCCTCCAACGCCCACGGCAGATAGGGACCGAACTGTCTCACGACGTTCTAAACCCAGCTCGCGTACCACTTTAAATGGCGAACAGCCATACCCTTGGGACCTACTTCAGCCCCAGGATGTGATGAGCCGACATCGAGGTGCCAAACACCGCCGTCGATATGAACTCTTGGGCGGTATCAGCCTGTTATCCCCGGAGTACCTTTTATCCGTTGAGCGATGGCCCTTCCATTCAGAACCACCGGATCACTATGACCTACTTTCGTACCTGCTCGACTTGTCCGTCTCGCAGTTAAGCTTGCTTCTACCATTGCACTAACCTCACGATGTCCGACCGTGATTAGCAAACCTTCGTGCTCCTCCGTTACTCTTTGGGAGGAGACCGCCCCAGTCAAACTACCCACCAGACACTGTCCGAATACCCGTTCCAGGTACCTCGTTAGAACATCAAACGTTAAAGGGTGGTATTTCAACATCGACTCCTCACTAACTGGCGTTAATGGCTCTCAGTCTCCCACCTATCCTACACATTAAAATTCAAGGTTCAGTGTCAAGCTATAGTAAAGGTTCACGGGGTCTTTCCGTCTAGCCGCGGGTACACCGCATCTTCACGGCGATTTCAATTTCACTGAGTCTCGGGTGGAGACAGCCTGGCCATCATTACGCCATTCGTGCAGGTCGGAACTTACCCGACAAGGAATTTCGCTACCTTAGGACCGTTATAGTTACGGCCGCCGTTTACTGGGGCTTCGATCAAGTGCTTCTCTTTCGATAACACCATCAATTAACCTTCCAGCACCGGGCAGGCGTCACACCCTATACGTCCACTTTCGTGTTTGCAGAGTGCTGTGTTTTTATTAAACAGTTGCAGCCAGCGGGTCACTTCGACTGGTTCATGCTCCATCCGTGCAGACTTCACACTACGCCAGCGCACCTTCTCCCGAAGTTACGGTGCTATTTTGCCTAGTTCCTTCACCCGAGTTCTCTCAAGCGCCTTAGTATTCTCTACCTGACCACCTGTGTCGGTTTTCAGTACGGTTTATTATATAATATGCTTAGTAGCTTTTCCTGGAAGCGGGGCATCAACAACTTCGCAACCTTAGTCGCTCCTCTTCACGCCTCAGTATTAGATACCCGGATTTGCCTAAGTATCCTACCTACACGCTTGAACAGACCCTTCCGTCCGTCTGCTTGCCTAGCCTTCTCCGTCCCTACATCACTTACATAACAAGTATGGGAATATTAACCCATTTCCCATCGACTACGCTCTTCAGCCTCGCCTTAGGGGCCGACTCACCCTGCCCCGATTAACGTTGGACAGGAAACCTTGGTCTTCCGGCGAGCGGGCCTTTCACCCGCTTTATCGTTACTTATGTCAGCATTCGCACTTGTGATACGTCCAGCAAACCTCTCAATTCACCTTCTTCCGCTTACACAACGCTCCCCTACCCAACAAGATTTCTCTTGATGCCGCAGCTTCGGTGCTATATTTTAGCCCCGTTACATCTTCCGCGCAGACCGACTCGACTAGTGAGCTATTACGCTTTCTTTAAATGATGGCTGCTTCTAAGCCAACATCCTAGCTGTCTAAGCCTTTCCACTTCGTTTCCCACTTAATATAGACTTTGGGACCTTAGCTGGCGGTCTGGGTTGTTTCCCTCTCCACGACGAACGTTAGCACCCGCCGTGTGTCTCCTATACATTACTCTTCGGTATTCGCAGTTTGCATCGGGTTGGTAATCCGGGATGGACCCCTAGCCGAAACAGTGCTCTACCCCCGAAGGTATTCATATAAGGCTCTACCTAAATAGATTTCGGGGAGAACCAGCTATCTCCCGGTTTGATTGGCCTTTCACCCCCAGCCACAATTCATCCGCTACTTTTTCAACAGTAGTCGGTTCGGTCCTCCAGTTAGTGTTACCCAACCTTCAACCTGACCATGGCTAGATCACCGGGTTTCGGGTCTATACCTTGCAACTTGCCGCCCAGTTAAGACTCGGTTTCCCTTCGGCTTCCTTATTCAGTTAACCTCGCTACAAAATATAACTCGCTGACCCATTATACAAAAGGTACGCAGTCAC
>NZ_JAQIBB010000027.1:0-2448 GCF_027920745.1 Gallibacterium faecale
TATGTCTATATTAAAAGTTAGTCGTTATATTGATAATCTTACTTTATGATTCTTATAGTTATTTATTTGAGGTGATAACAAAACTAATTTATAATGGTTACTAATTTTTTAATAGCGTAAATTTCCTTCCGTTGCTTGGATTTAATGATAAATGCAGTTATTTAATAGAACAAAAATTAGTCTTTGCGTAAGTACCGTAATTTTAGTTGCTTGCTCATCTGGCGGGGGTGGTTCATCAAATTCATCTTCTCCTATTCCTGAAGATCAACGAGGTGGCTTGGCGATAACTAAGCACCTTACAGATCAAAATAATACGGATAGTAATATCAAAGCAACGTTTCCTGAACTCAATTTACCAGAAAATCCTCCGCCACAATCTATTTCGATTCTTCCAGAAATAGATATTATTGCTAAAGTAGAGCCAGAACCATTATTGGATAAACAACCAGAATCGAAAGTCCTCATAGAAAAAACTAAAGATAGAGAATACATTTTTAGATATAGATACAAATGATCGGGGAAAAACAGGTGAACAACCAGAGTCAGAAGTTATTGTAGAAAAGACTCAAGAAGAAAAATCAGTTTTAGATATTGATACAAGTAATGAAGATAATAAAGAGAATGTAGAGAATCTTTCTATATCAACAAATGATATTGATATAAATCAGCCTACTTATCCAGTAAATATCCCCAAAACAAGTATTTATGTCCAGCAATCTGTGGATAACCGGATTCAAACTCAAAAACAGTTAGGTAAAAATGTTATTGTCGGTTTAGTTGATACTGGGTTATATCCTAAATTAGCGAGTTTAGCAGGGCGTTCTATTGGACAAGAGATGTATGCAAAAGGTGAGAATGACGAGATTATTCGGACGGCAACACAAGATACGGAAAGTCTTCATGGTTCAAAGATGGCGTATGTTATCTTTCTCGTGGCGCCTGATACCCATTTAGAAGTGGCTGGTGTATTAGGTTCAACGGCGGTGAATCGCTTATTAGCCGTTGAAAAGTCAGCAATGGTTTTAAATAACTCATGAGCACTCGCAGAAGAAACGGATCCACAATATGATCTTCGATATAAATGGAATGTACTTGAACATTGGGTGATTGCTGTAGAAAGGGGCGCTCTCATTGTTAAAGCAACAGGAAATAATGGATTAAATGACTCATTTTTATTTTCTCGAGCGCCATTATTGCGTCCAGAGTTATTGGCGGGGTTTCTTGCTGTAACGGGAGATGCGAGATATCGTGAACAAGAATATCCAAATGATTTAATTGCAAATGCTTGTGGTAGAGCAAAAGATTGGTGTTTAGCAGCACCAATGCGAGCTTATCTGCCAAGAGGGGATAGAGCTTTTAGTTTTAGTTCAGGAACTTCAGTTGCTACTGCGTTTGTTTCGGGCGTAGCGGCTGCGGTAAAAACTCGTTACCCATGGATGACAAATACAAATCTTAAAGAAACATTGCTTGGTACAGCAGATGATATTGGTGAACCAGGGATTGATAATCGCTATGGTTGGGGATTAGTTAATCTGGAAAAAGCGTTAAGAAGTTATGGGCAATTTTCGTGGGGACAAAGTATACTTACTATTCCTGATGAACAAATTGCATATTTTGATAACGCTATTTTTGGAACAGGCGGTTTTATTAAACAAGGATCAGGAACATTAGTACTTAATAACAATAATACTTTTACGGGGTTATCCGATATACAACAAGGTACAGTGGTTATTAATGGTACTAATACATCTAGTATGAATGTTGCTTCATCAGCAAGACTGGTTGTAGGAGATGTTCCTAATGTTTCAGTAGGTGATTTAACGTTAGCTGGTGTTTTGGAGCATACTTCTAGCAGCGATCTTTTTGTAAATGGTAACTATACTCAAAGTGAAAGCGGGCTAGTAAAGAAAGTACTAGGATCTGTGATTAGAGTAAATGGTACAGCGAGTTTAGCGGGGCATTTATGGCTTACTGGTTATGCAGATGGCTTTGTTCCTGATGAAGGAGCAACGATCACGATTTTGATTGCGAAAAAGGGTGTATCTGGACAATGGAATATTGATAGCCGTAGCGTGTTACAGAATATCTCGACACGGACAAATCCAAACAGTGTAACGATTAAGTTGGAAAATAAATCTATCGTTGAAGCGTTAGCAAACAGTAATGATTATCCTGAAAAAGCAAATGTTATAGAAAAAACAGAAAACCTATTAACTAAAATGAATGAAGATTTTCATCAAGAAGAAGGTCTATCAGCTGAACAAGAAGCGTTTTATTCTAATATTGTTGCAGCCACTTCATCAGAAGAGTTAAATACGATTTTATTCAATACCCAAAATACAGCTATCTATAGTAAGGGATTATATGTAGAAGATCAAACCTAATCTGACAGTCTCCCGTTTAAAATTACAGCGCCTGTCAGATTAATTTGAGCTTAAATTCTTTTCC
>NZ_JAQIBB010000028.1:0-2357 GCF_027920745.1 Gallibacterium faecale
AAAACGTTTTTCACCACTTTCCCCATTACGTCCTGCTTTACCCGCGTAGTATTCAGAAAAGGTTTCACTGATATTGTCAATTTTGCCATTATTGTTTAAATCACGAACTAAAATCCCATCAGCTGCACTGACCCACCCCGTTTCTTCTAATGAGCCTCCATCATTATCAATATCAAATAGTATTGGAGTATCTGTATAACGCGTTAATTTAATACCATCACCATTTAAATCAATAACCAATGGATCAATTGGTAAACGCCTACTCGCCCAACCACTGGCACTATTCACTCGAATTGCAGCATTTTGAAGTGCCGTTCCACCATTATTACCTGTCTTCTTTAAATAATCTGACAATGGATCGGATGATTCATTATAATTAGAAACACGGAACCCATCTAACGCTGAATAATAACGCGCGGTATTTAAAGTATTTGCTACACCACCATCTCGTTTTGCATCCGCATTTAATGCTTCACGTTCAGTAACAAAAGATAAAGCATTTGACGAGAAGGCAATATCTTTACCACTATCAAGAATAATCTTACGATTAGTATTAGCATCAGCAATTCTCATAAGATCAAAAGCATTATTTACAGTGACTGAATCCCCTTTAACAGTATATAAATTTCTATACTCAAAATAATCCAATATAGTCCTTATACCATGAGCACTGCTTCCTGTTTTTAGAACAACTAGATGGCCATTTTGAGGGTAAGTTAAAGTCCCTGCTATTATTCTTGGACCTTCCCCTACATAGTTTGTTGCTTTGGCAACACCTCTATCTAAATCAAACTGTTGCCCAGAAAGTAATGCCATTCTTTTAAGTGTTTCTGAATTTTCAGATAACCCTGCACCAGCTCCATTAAACCCACTAACCGTACTTATATTTTTAAAAATTGTTGATAATGATATAGCAATAGAATGAGCCAAACTATGTCCCGTAAGATCGATATTCCCTGAAATTAAACCTAAACCATCACCTTCTTTTTCTATATTTATCCATTGACTTCGTAGATGATCTGTTATAGATAGGCCTAACCCTTGATAACTTATTATTGCTTTTGGATCTATTTGTAAGTGGTGATATTTTTGCCCTATTGGCGTCATCAACTTTAATAAATAATTAGTTGCATCTACAATTTGGTGTAAAGCAATACCTTGTAACGCTAAATTAGCATCTTGATAATAATCTTGTATTTCCTGTGTACCACGAATCGCGAAAGTGACTTGACCAGTACGTTTATCCTTAATCAAGACTGCTGAAAAACCACTTGAAGTTTCTAATTGTTGATGGAGAACTTCAAAATTGGTAGTAAAGTATTTAATATCATCTAAAGTAAATGTACTATATTTCCCAAGAGCACCATGAAGATCTGTATTGTCAAAATCTATTTTTTGTCCATTTTTATCAAAGAAATCAGTATATGCCGCTGCACTTAATAAGGCTTTATCTCGTAGTATTTCATGTTCATTCATTGGTTATCTCCTATTTATTTAAAAATTATATTGATAAGATTTTACTGTTAATTCAGATGAATTACTTTTATCGCATTTTACCCAATTAGAACCTGGCCCCATTAAAGTCCAATATTGTCCATATACTTGTTCTGCACTTAGGATTGGTTTGTTTAATTCCAAATCATAAATAAGTAAATAATATGTAATAAAGATATTTAGATAATTTTTTTCATGAAAATAAGTTGCTATTTTTGTATGTGGAATTACACTTTGAAGTGTATACACCATATTATTAACATTAATAAATTGTGGGATTTGTTTTTTTTCAAGAGAAGTCAGATCATAACTTAATTTAACTAATGGCTCACGTTCTAGTGAATCTTTAATTGGTCTTAACTTCTCAATCCCCCGTTGTTTTTGCCATTCTTCTACTGACATAAGCACCTTAATTTCACTTGCCATTGAACAACGAATTGGTGTTGTAATTTCAGCAATAATCCTATCATAATTGATAAGCAGTAATAATATTATAAAAACAACACAGCAAATATGATTAGCAACACAACAATGTTTTTCAGACTTAGAGCGAGAAGCAAAAACGTTATAGATATCTTTATATTTTTTACTTACTTTCTTTATTAGCCAACGGCACATTTCTTACCTTATACAGGGGATACATACTTAATTGATAACTATACTTAATGACAACAACAAAAATCAATATGAAAAATAAATATATATTGTGATAATTATCACAAATTAGAATAAATAACCTAAAATCGGATAGGAGAGGTTTTTATTACAAATATTTTTTAAAACTGGCAGAGGCGATTGAAATTGCTGTTCCAACTAAAAATGCAGCGGGTATCAGTAATAAATTAGGATAGATACTGAAGGGC
>NZ_JAQIBB010000029.1:0-2200 GCF_027920745.1 Gallibacterium faecale
TGTATCAATAGATTGACAAGGGGCATGATTATATTTTGATAAATTAAAATCAGTTATTAATTGAATAGCTTGTTTAGCTTGCTGGCGTTGTTCATTAGTTAATGAACAATTAGTAATCAATTTTTCTAAACGAGAAGTTTTTTCAGCGGCATAATAAATGCCTATATCATCTACAACTAAAGAAAAAGGTGGATAACCTTCAACACCTAACCCCACAGAACGGAGAAATCCATCTTCAAGAGCAATATAACGAAGATTATGCTGTTTTGCATAGCGTTGTGCTTTCTGCGCAGTAGGACGAAACCCCCAACCGATAACACTGTTTTGAAAAGAGAAGTCAGGTGTTTCACCTAAAAAATAAAGTAAATGTGGAATTTTACGAATTCCAGAGGAAAAAATAAGTGGTTTCACATTCAATCATCTCAATCTTAAATCGCCTGTATCCTAAACTAGAGAATGAAATGGATCAATGGGAAATAGTGAAATAAAAGTGAATAATGTAATAATTTGTATAATGTATAATGTATAATGTATAATGTATAATGTATAATGTATAATGTATAATGTATAATGTATAATGTATAATGTATAATGTTATAGAAGGTAAAATTGCGGTATTTAGGTTTCTCAAACGTAATGACAAGGTTTATATTGTTGCAGTTTCGAATACTCAATCAGCCACCTTGTTACCTATTATTCGGGAACAAGTGAAGCCTGATAGTATTGTTTACACGGATACTTATCGTAGTTATGATGTACTTGATGTAAGTGAATTTAGCCATTTCAGCATCAATCACAGCACACATTTTGCTGAAATTATAATCATATTGACGGAATTGAGAATTTTTGGAGTCAAGCGAAGCGAATACTCCGAAAATATAATGGAATAGATCGAAAGAATCCTTCGTTATTCTTGAAGGAATGTGAATTTCGATTTAACTTTAGGTCACTAAAAGAGCAACTTAAAACGTTGCGAAAATGGTGTGGTATTTAGGGCTGATCTACGTCAATCCCTAGTTTCTTAATTAAAGGGTTAATTATGAATAAAATTTTCAAGATTCTTTTTAACAAAAGAACAAATTCTTTTGTGGTTGCATCAGAGTTAGCTAATTCAAATGGCAAAGCAAGCTCAACAACCGATGAACGTAAATCGACGTCTTACACTCTCTCTTCTTCCTCCTCCCCCCCCCCATCCCACCTCCTTGCACCAAGTAAGTTTGCAACTCTATTAGTTTTTAGTAGTGCAATGTTGGCAAGTCAAGCTTTTGCTGGCCATACTCAGATTGGCACTCACTCCACAGGTGGCGATACGACAGTAAGCGGCAATAACGCTGTTGCTATTGGTGAAGGAGCAACAGCAACTGGTACCGATAATGCTATTGCTATTGGTGCTAAATTTCATGGTTCGAGTAGTAAGCCTACAGAGGGGGCACAAGCACTAGGAGATAATTCAATTGCAATCGGTCAGGCTTCAAAAGCGTCAACCTCACAATCTATTGCCATCGGTCAATATGCTGAAATTGCTGATACCGCTACTCAATCTATAACAATCGGTGCCAATACAAAAGTCAGTGGAGCATCCTCTATTGCTATAGGTGGTGATGATGCAAAGGGCACAGATTATCATACATGGCAATATGATGATAGTGTAGGACGAGCGGTGGATAAAAAAAGTGCGAAGTTTGATGCAACCTCGGCAGAAGGGAGTGTCGCTTTGGCTATAGGGATAAAAACTCAGGCTAAAGCAGACGGATCAATCGCACTGGGAGTGGTATCAACGGCAGGAGGTAAAGAGTCTATCTCTATCGGCGCTAAATCTGCAACAAAAGGCACTAACGCTATCGCACTAGGAACGGCTGCGTCAGGAATCGCAAATAACGCAATTGCTCTGGGTACAAATGCAGTGGCAAACCTTGAGGGGAGTGTAGTTTTAGGCGCTAACTCGACAACGGAGGGGTCTGCTACTCAAATTAAAACAACAGACAAAGCAGAGGTCGGAGGTTACGTTTACGATGGCTTTGCTGGCACAATTGACTCTGACGGCGATTTAGTAAGCATAGGTAACAATACCGCAGGCGGACAACGCAAGATTATCAATGTTGCTGCTGGTGAAATCACGAAGCAATCAACTGAAGCAATCAATGGTTCACAATTATATGCTGTCATCGACAAGATAAATAAAGCAAATAATGGCGAAGCA
>NZ_JAQIBB010000030.1:0-2184 GCF_027920745.1 Gallibacterium faecale
TGGCAAGTAATATGATTAAGGAATTATCCTAGATACCGTTGTACCTAGGATAATAGAGATTACTCTTCTACAGTAACAGATTGAATAACAACATCCTCTACTGGGACATCATCATGGTAGCCTTTGCGAGTAGTTTTTACGCCACGGATTTTATCAACAACATCCATACCTTCGACTACTTCACCAAATACAGCATAACCCCACTCTTGGACAACTTCACGGCCGAACATCTCTTTAGCACGGTAATCTAAGAAAGCATTATCAGCAACATTAATGAAGAATTGTGCTGAAGCTGAATGTGGATCAGAAGTACGTGCCATTGAGATAGTGCCACGTTTATTACTCAAGCGATTATTTGCTTCATTACGAATTGGAGCTTTAGTGGCTTTTTCTTTCATTCCCGGTTCCATACCACCGCCTTGAATCATAAAGCCATCAATAACACGATGGAAAATAGTATTGTTATAAAAGCCTTCTTTGCAGTAATTTAGAAAGTTTTCTGCGGTAATTGGTGCTTTTTCAAAATTTAATGCAATTTTAATATCGCCAAAATTGGTATGTAGTATTATCATTAGCTGTTCCTTAAATAGCGTTGTAAAAAACGGCGTTATTATTCCACAAAATACAAAAGTGGTCTATTTTTGTGAAATCGAGCAGATGTAGTTCATTATTTATAAAAGGTCATTAATATGTTAAAGATTTTCAATACGTTAAAACGAGAAAAAGAAATTTTTACCCCTATTCATCCAAATCAAGTCGGAATGTATGTTTGTGGAGTAACTGTTTATGATCTTTGTCATATTGGACACGGAAGAACATTTGTTAGCTTTGATGTAATTGCACGCTATTTACGTTATTTAGGGCATCAACTGACTTATGTACGTAATATTACGGATGTAGATGACAAAATTATTAAAAGAGCATTAGAAAATCATGAAACTTGCGAGCAATTAGTAGATCGTATGGTTGCAGAGATGTATCGAGATTTTGATGCATTAAATATTTTACGCCCCGATTTTGAACCAAGAGCAACTCATCATATTGCAGAAATTATCGCTTTAGTTGAGAAATTAATTGCTAATGGACACGCCTATATTGCAGATAATGGTGATGTGATGTTTGATGTCGATTCATTTGCAGATTACGGTAAATTATCACGCCAAGATCTTAGTCAATTACAAGCAGGGGCAAGAGTTGAAATTAATGGGATTAAGAAAAATCCAATGGATTTTGTCTTATGGAAAATGTCAAAAGAGAATGAACCTAGCTGGCAGTCACCTTGGGGAGCAGGACGTCCTGGGTGGCATATTGAATGTTCTGCGATGAACTGCAAGCAACTGGGCGAACATTTTGATATTCATGGTGGTGGTTCAGACTTAATGTTCCCTCATCATGAAAATGAAATTGCACAATCGTGCTGTGCACATGGTGGAGCCTATGTGAATTACTGGTTACATTCTGGGATGATTATGGTCGATAAAGAAAAGATGTCTAAATCGTTAGGCAATTTCTTTACTATCCGTGATGTATTGCAACATTATGATGCAGAAAGTGTACGTTATTTCTTACTCACTGCACACTACCGTAGCCAACTGAATTACAGTGAAGAAAATCTTAAATTAGCTCATTCTGCTTTAGAGCGTTTATATACGGCTTTACGTGGTACAGATGCGACTATTGCGCCAGCGGGAGGAGAAGATTTTGTTGCCGCATTTAAAGCTGCGATGGATGATGATTTTAATACACCAGGTGCATTATCCGTATTATTCGATATGGCACGAGAATTAAATAAATTAAAAGCAGAACAGCAACCACAAGCAGCTGCTTTTGCAGCTAGAATGCGTGAGTTAGCTGGTGTATTAGGTTTGTTATACCAAGATCCAGAAACCTTTTTACAAGCTGGCTTAGATGATGATGAAACCCAAGTGATTGAAGCATTAATCCAGCAACGTAATCAAGCACGAGCCAATAAAGATTGGGCAGCAGCAGATGCAGCACGAGATAAATTAAAAGAAATGGGCGTAGTGATTGAAGATAGTGCAAGTGGCACGACTTGGCGTAAAGCGTAATTTGAAATGATCAAAAATGGTTACCTATTATTAGGTAACCATTTTAATATCATATAACATATAAACCTTCCTATTTAAAGGTACAGGTTAGTCGAGAGTTTTTAAAAATTTTAAA
>NZ_JAQIBB010000031.1:0-2177 GCF_027920745.1 Gallibacterium faecale
TTTTTTCCGCAATATAGTCTGAAGATAGCTTTAAAAAAAGCAGGATCAGTGTTATATTCTTGCACCTATTTTGCCTCATATTCAAATCAATAATTTAATACATAAAGAAAGGTTCTTCTCCTTATGGTCGATTATGCGAATTTAGCAATAGCTTTAGCCGGCGTGTGTCAGTCTGCAAAGTTAGTTCAACAATTAGCTCATCAAGGAAATACGCCAGAACAAGATTTACTCGTGACGTTAGAAAGTTTATTGGTCATTCAACCAAAAGAGATTATTGATATTTATGGCGGTAATTTAGAGAATTTAAAATTAGGATTAACGACATTACTAGAACAGCTTAATGGGCAGCATGGGAGATTAGATGCTGAATTAAGCCGTTATTGGTTAAGTTTACTTGCTTTAGAAAGTAAACTTAATAGTAATGGCGAAAAGAAGCAGCAATTAGCTGATAGAATCCAATATTTACCAACTCAATTAGAATTTCACGATGGTTTAACTGATAGTTCTATGTTAGCGGTATTAGCTGGCATTTATGTGGATATTATTAGTCCTCTTGGGGCTAAAATTCAGGTAAAAGGTGTTCCAACATATTTACAACAACCTGAAATTCAAAATCGTATTCGAGCTTGCTTATTAGCGGGCATTCGCTCTGCTGTATTATGGCGTCAAGTTGGCGGTTCAAAATGGAAATTGCTTTTTTCACGTCGTAAGTTAATCCAAGCAGCTCAACAACTGTACTCATCCCTTTAATAAACGGAGTAACTCTTCATGCAATTCAATGCTTTAACTGCACTTTCCCCACTCGATGGTCGTTATCAAAGTAAAACAGATGCTTTACGCTCTATTTTTAGTGAGTTTGGCTTATTACGCTTTCGTGTGACTGTTGAAGTTCGTTGGTTACAAAAATTAGCGGAAAACAGTGCAATTTCTGAAATCCCTCTTTTATCAAAAAAAGCAATCGATTACCTCAATGATATTATTGCTAATTTTGATGTGCAGGATGCACAACGCATTAAGGAAATTGAAGCAACAACTAATCATGATGTGAAAGCGGTTGAGTATTTTCTAAAAGAAAAATGTCAATCTTTACCTGAGTTGGCAGCAATTAGTGAATTTATCCATTTTGCTTGTACTTCGGAAGATATTAACAACCTTTCTCATGCATTAATGTTAAAAACAGCACGAGAAGAGGTTATTTTGCCTGAATGGAAGAAGATTATTGCGGAAATTAGTCGTTTAGCAGAAACCTATAAAACTATTCCATTGCTTTCTCGTACACATGGTCAGCCAGCTTCGCCAACCACTGTAGGAAAAGAGATGGTGAATGTGGCTTATCGTTTACAACGCCAATATCAACAACTACAAAAAGTTGAAATTCTCGGCAAGATTAATGGCGCGGTAGGTAACTATAATGCACACTTATCGGCATATCCAAACTTAGACTGGCATTTATTTAGTCAACAATTTGTGGAAAGTTTAGGGATTGATTGGAATCCATATACTACACAAATTGAACCACACGACTATATTGCAGAATATTTTGATTGTGTAATGCGTTTTAATACGATCATGATCGATTTTGATCGTGATATTTGGGGCTATATCGCATTAAATCATTTCAAACAAAAAACGATTGCAGGTGAAATTGGGTCATCAACGATGCCACATAAAGTGAATCCAATTGATTTTGAGAATTCAGAGGGTAATTTAGGGGTAGCTAATGCGGTAATGGCACATTTAGCACAAAAGCTACCAATTTCCCGTTGGCAACGAGATTTAACAGATTCAACCGTATTACGTAATTTAGGTGTTGGTTTAGGGTATAGTTTGATTGCTTATGCATCTACTTTAAAAGGAATTAGCAAGTTAGAAGTAAATGAAGATCATTTACGTGCTGAATTAGACCAAAACTGGGAAGTGCTTGCAGAACCAATTCAAACGGTAATGCGTCGTTATGGGATTGAGAAACCATATGAGAAATTAAAAGAATTAACTCGTGGCAAACGAGTTGATCAACAAACGATGCAACAGTTTATTGATAGCTTAGATATCCCAGAAGATGAAAAAGCACGCCTCAAAGAATTAACTCCAGCAACTTATATTGGTGCAGCAATTCAGTTAGTTGATGCGTTCTAAACTTTAAGTATTTTTCGTAAAAATAAAGCCCAAATGTAATA
>NZ_JAQIBB010000032.1:0-2175 GCF_027920745.1 Gallibacterium faecale
TATTTTCATACACTTATTCTTTTTTCAATTGACCTACGCCATCTACTTCAATTGAAACTCGACGGTTCGGCTGCAAACACTTCACTTCTTCTTTTGGTGACAAGTCAGCACTACAATCCTGAACAGGATAACGCTCGCCTAAACCTTGTACACTCATCACACCAGCAGGGACACCGCGCGAAACGAGGTATTGTCGTACAGTCTCCGCACGCTGTTTTGAAAGTGCATCATTATAAGCTTCGCTACCTTTATAGTCTGTGTGACCAACAATACGGATAGCACTTACTTTTTCAAAACGTTTAATGTCTTCGGCAAGACGGTCAAGCTTAACATAACCTTCTGGCAAAATATCATTACGACCACTCTTATCGAAGGCAAACAGTGCATCGGCCCCCAAATTCAGAATGTGAGTAGGACCTTTAGCTGGCACTTTCGGTGGACATACAGCATCAACAGGATCTACTGCTCGCCAGAAAAAGCTGCGAGCATACTTATCTTTGTCATAAATTACTTTAAATTGGCAAGTAGTTACATCATTAGTACCTTGACCTGGGGTGTGAAAGTGAAACAAATAGTCCCATTCTCTCACATTGAACATACCCTCATCATAGTGAGGACGACCAATCAGTTTATACAACTGATCTTTTGTCATACCTGCTTTGATGTTAACTAACTCATCAACTGTAGGGAAGGTACCTCGACTATTGTTAAATGTTACAGAATATGGTTCAGGAAAAACCGGTTTATCCGTCGTGCCATCGGCACGAACATTACTCTTAGTCGAACAAGCTACCAGAAAACTCGTTGTTAACAGAACCAAGCTTGTTATTTTAATTTTATTCATAATTAATACCTTAATAAGAAACTATTATTAATTACCATTGGTAACCAACTCCTATCGCACCACCGATATTGCCGCGAGTATTTGTGTTACCTTGAAGCTTCAAGATAACTTTGCCATTATCACTGATACTTGAATAACCTACTGCGAGTGCACTTTGCCCACGGTATGTACCTGTAGCAGCTGCAATCATGGATTTACCAGGAATATAAGCTTGCGGTAACGCCGCAGCGGCGTTAGCTCCTGCAATACCAGCACGTAAATCACGATTTTCGTGATTTACTTTATGCTCCAATACAGCAATATTGTTATATACATTTTGGTTAGTACGTTTTAATTGTCCAACAGTGGCAGCATCGCTATCTACTTCGCCATTAGCAACATTAGTAATCCGATTTCCACCATTGTTTAAACCGTTTTTAGTGATGCGCACATCTTGACCATCAATATTACCTTTACTAATAGTGATACCATCATTATTCACTAGCGTATCGCCAACAGAAATACTATCAACTTTTATATCCTTAGACAAGTTATAAGTAACGTTATTACTGCTCGTAGACTTACTAATCCTGATATTGCCATCAGTATTATTCATATCAACAACTGAACCAGGTTTCACCAAGCTAGCATTAGCTCCTTGAGCACTTAAACTAAAACCAGAGTTATTAATTGCATTGGCGACATCACTTGCTGTTGCGATTGCATTCGGTGCAGCCGGAGTGTTCACGCTACCATCAGTATTATTTGTTAACGGAGTTGTATTCACTGTCAATACACCGTTAGCATTCTTCGTAATGGTCGTGCCATCAGTATTCACTGATAGATCGAACACATTAGAACCAGAGGCATTCTTCGTTGTTGTTACAGTTACTGACTTATCATTCGAAGTCACCTCTTCTTTCGAAGCTGCGATATTCGAGTTGATATTGTTAACCGCAGAGTACAACTGGCTACCATTAACTGCATCTTTGCTCGTTGGAGAAATATCACCATCTGCTACATTAGTGATCTTATCACCATTCATGTTAATGCCATCAGCATTGATGGTTGGACCACCATTGATACTAACGCTATCAAATGTTACATCTTTCTTAGTGGCTACAGTGTATGTTGGATTACCACTCGCATCTGTCGTTGATGTAACCGTGATATTATCACCAGCTGTTACGCCGGTTACTGTATTATTATCTGCCGCAACGGTTAACTTACCATCTACAACTTTGATAGTACTACCATCCACCTGAACATCATATTTAACTGTGCTAGATTTACCATCAGCAGCTGTTTCAACTATCGCTGTTGTCGCATTGCCATTGACAAAGTTCACAGTA
>NZ_JAQIBB010000033.1:0-2093 GCF_027920745.1 Gallibacterium faecale
CTGTCAATTTGTAGTGATCTACTAATTTAAATGGGGACTGTCTTGTCTGATTGATATGATCTTTTACAGTTAAGGTTAGTTTATAGCATTTATTCACGAATACAAATAAGGGGGGGAGCCATTTATGAATCACATATTTAGAGTTATTTTTGATAAAACAAAAGGAGTATTTGTTGTTTCAGAGTTAGTAAAATCAGTGGGGAAATCTAATTCTCTGACAGATAAAAGAAGTTCTGTCGCAGGGGCAGTATTGAATATGATAATTATCGGGGGGGGGGGGGTAGGACTTTTTGGCACTCAAGCCTTAGCTGACGTAAAACAATCCATTGATGACACTAAAAACAACGTGGTTTATGGTGCTAATTTGACTGTAGATACTACTACTACTACTAATCGGAATCTTACTGTTTTTGGAGCCGCTTCAACAGTAGTGGGGAGCGATTCTGTCGTATTTGGGACTAATCATAGTATTAAAGGAGGTAGTAATAACGTTGCGATTGGTCGCTCTATTACTGCTCAAGCTGGGGGAGGGGCGAAAATTACCCTGCTGGGTCAAGATATTTCCTATACAGGAAACACGATTTCTGTGACCGACGATCCATTTTATCGCAGTCCTGGTTTTGCTGTAGCAGTCGGTAATAATTTAAAAGCTCGTCAGAATACGGTTATTTTGGGTCATGATAATGAGACAAACAATACACTTACTACAACGCTGGGTATCTTCGCAAAGACGAATAATGACAGGGCTATAGCTATCGGGTATGGTCCGAAAGCAGATGGTTTAGATGGTATGGCTATAGGCGCGAAGGCTGAAGAAAAAGGGTATTTAAGTATGGCTATAGGTACCAGTGCTAAAGCGTTATCTCAACAGGCTGTTGCTATAGGACCATATTCTACAGCTGAAAAAGGAAGCTCTGCTACCGCAATTGGTATGAATTCAAAGGCAACCGGTCAGACCTCTAGTGCCTTAGGTCCTTGGGCTGAGGCGCATGGTAAGTGGGCTGCAGCCGTTGGAGTGCAAGCGCATGCACTGGCAGAAAATTCACTTGCTATTGGGCAAAATGCTAAAGCAAAAGCTTTAAATTCAGCTGCTTTTGGCGGTTTAGCGGTTACAGATGTAAACGCCGAACAGTCATTGGCTGTGGGGTATAATACCAAAGTGTCAGGTAAGCAGTCTCTTGCGATAGGTGTTGGAAATGTTGTGAGTGCAAATTATGCTGGTGCGATTGGTGACCCTTCAATAGTGAAGGGAGAAGGGTCGTATACCTTAGGTAATAATAATGCGGTTGGTAGTACATCAACCAATGTCGGTGCGTTCGGTAATAACAACCAAATCGGTGCGACAGCAACTTATGATGATACTGGTAAATTGTTATCTGTTAACGATTTAACGGATACTGAAGCAGTAGAAAATTCTCGTGCAGTGGGTAACAAAAACTATATCAATACTTCAAATACTTATGTATTGGGTAGTGGCGTCGGTACCAAAGATGATGGTACCGAATTAGGAACAGTAGAAAACTCTGTTTACTTAGGTAATGATAGTACCGTTGCTGTAGGTGCTGCAGTCGGCACGGCTAACTTGGATAAAGAAGGTGTTGCAGGTGCAACAACAACTGCTGGTGATACTGGTACGGTGGATACTGCGATCGTAGGCGGTGTTACTTATGGTGGTTTTGTAGGTAAAACAGCAGCAGGTGCGGTATCTGTGGGGGCTGCAGGTCTTGAGCGTCGTGTAATGAATGTGGCAGCAGGTGAAATCTCAGCGACTTCTACTGATGCGATCAACGGTAGCCAGCTATATATGGTGGCTCAAGGCACACTTGACCAAATGCCCGTTATCTATACTGATACCAGCGGTAATAAAGTGATTAAATCACCAGATGGTAATTTCTATCCAGCTAACACACCACTTGATGCGACTGGAAAACCATTAGATCCGGCTATTCAACCTGTTACCAATGTCATCGCTTCTATGAATGATGGTGACGATGTTGCTAATACACCAAAAATATTGGCGAACGTAGCGGGTAACTTAACACCGACGTATAACACAGGTGATATGACGATTGGTAGTGATGGTAAACCAACTG
>NZ_JAQIBB010000034.1:0-45823 GCF_027920745.1 Gallibacterium faecale
TGTTTTTTTAATAAAGTAATCTTACCTCAAAATAAGCTAGTCAAAAATACTTCAGAAAAGGATACTATAGACTAAATTCTCATCAACTAACGATAATCAATCTAAATCTTTAAAATAAGTTCAGATACTGATTTATTGGAATAGTTAGCTATTATTTATACCTAAAATATGATGATCGGTTATCAATCTTACAATAATTATTCTGTAATCATTACTGCATAGACTAAATGAATTTTTCAAAAAAACGATGGACAAATTGTCCATCGTTTTAAATCTTAATGTTTAAGAATATAAACATCTTTTAAATAGTAGTTTTTCGCTGGATGATTAGCTGCAAAACCTTTCACCCAAGGTTTTACTAATCTTGGTTGAACATAATAATAGACATTAATTACTGCACTATCTTTCACTAAGATCTGTTCTGCTTTGGCATAAATCTCTACTCGTTCTTCATCTGTCTTAGCACGGAAAGAAGACGCAATCAATTCGTCATATTCTTTATTCTTATAGAAAGCACGGTTGTTGGCACTATTTGATAAGAAATAATTTAAGAAGGTTGTTGCTTCATTATAATCAGCACACCACCCAGCTCGTGCCATTTGTGAGTTACCTTGACGTCGAGTATCCAAATAGGTTTTCCACTCTTGATTATCTAATGTCACATCCACAACACCTTGAAGGTTTTTCTTCCAAATTGATTGTGCGGCAATCGCCAATTTTTTGTGATTATCCGAAGTGTTATATAACAACTTAAAATTCAGTGGATGCGATTTATCGTAGCCAGCCTCTTTTAATAATTTCAATGCTTCTTCACTGCGTTTCTTTTGATCCCAACTTGCCCATTCTGGATTTTTCATCTTTTCTGCACCATTAATAAACGGTGGTGTAAACAGATAAGCAGGTTTTTGTCCTTGTTGCAAAATCTTATCCGTCATAATATGGCGATCTAATGCAAGAGATAATGCTTTGCGTACCTTAGCATCATTAAAAGGTGGTTTAACGGTATTCATTTCATAGGTATAAGTACATAAGACTGGTGGGGTATAAATTTCATTCGGCATTTCTTTTTTCAATTTTGCGAACAATTCTATTGGTAATTCCTTCCCTGTCACATCCTCATCACCAGCGCGATAACGCGCGATATCAGTTGCTGCTGACTCAATTGGCAATAATGTCACTTTTGTTAATACCGTTTTTGCATTATCCCAATAATGCGTGTTTCTTTCTAAAATAGCTTTTTCATTGACTACCATCGAAACAAGTTTAAATGCACCATTCCCCACTAAATTACCCGGTTTTGTCCACGCATCACCAAATTGCTCAACGACCTTTTTATTAACTGGTGAAAGCACGTAATGCTCTACTAATTTATCAACATACGGCACAGCCTCTGTTAAATGTAATACCAATGTATGATCATCTTTAGCTTCCACACCTAAATCTTTAACTTGAGCTTTGCCTTCTAAAACCTTATCCGCATTTTCTAATTTCAAAAAATCTAAATAACTCGCATAAGGTGAAGCTGTGTTCGGATCGGCTAGACGCTGCCAGGCATACACAAAATCCTGTGCAGTAACAGGTTCACCATTTGACCATTCTGCTTCTGGACGAAGATGGAATGTCCAGGTCTTAAAATCATCGCTATGTTCCCAAGAAGTGGCTGCACCCGGCAAAATATGTCCTTTCTCATCTGAAGTCACTAATGTTTCAAAAATTTGTCTAGCAAAATAGCCCTCTACATCGCCCTCCATCTTTTGTGGATCTAACGTTGCTGGATTAGCACTAATATTCCAAACTAGCTCTTGTTTTTTCGCAAGATCCGCACCGGCGGGTACATTGGCTGCTGTTGCTACACCTGTCATTGTTAAACCTAATGCAGCAACAAGTAATGATTTTTTAAATAAGGTTTGCATAACCTATTCTCCTTCAGTCAATATCTTCTACCCGATGTAGAATTGCTCAATTAATAACTAAAATTTAACATTTTGTAAATAAAGCGATTACTTAAATCAGCTCATTTATCCATCTTTATTTTAAAAATGTGATCAAAATTGTTTTTTACGCAAGTTAAAGTGTTAAGCTATAGTAAAAATTCTTTAAGCTAAAACGGAGTGAATGCTTATGACAAATCACGCAAATAGCAATATTGATTTTGAAAATACAGTTGCAGATGTAATACGTTTAACCCAATACAGTCACGGCGCTGGCTGTGGATGTAAAATATCTCCTAAAGTTCTTGAATCTATCCTACATACCGAAATTGAAAAGTTTATCGATCCTCATCTTCTGGTTGGCAACGAAAGCAAAGATGATGCGGCTGTTTATGATATTGGTAATGGTATGGGGATTATTAGTACCACCGATTTTTTTATGCCGATCGTTGATGATCCGTTCACTTTTGGTCGAATTGCCGCTACAAATGCAATTAGCGACATCTTTGCCATGGGAGGAAAACCGATCATGGCAATAGCTATTTTAGGCTTTCCAATTAAACTTTTGCCGCCTGAAATTGCTAGACGTATCGTTGAAGGAGGGCGCCAAGCTTGTAAAGAAGCTGGAATTGCATTAGCAGGAGGGCACTCTATTGACTCACCTGAACCTATTTTTGGGCTTGCTGTAACAGGAATTATTCCAATTGAAAAAGTGAAAAAAAATAATTCTGCACAGGCAGGTTGTGAATTATATCTCACTAAACCTTTAGGTATTGGCGTTTTAACTACTGCCGAAAAGAAAGGCAAATTGAAACCAGAACATCAAGGTTTAGCCGCACAAGTGATGTGTCAAATGAATAAGATTGGTGCCCAATTCTCTGAACTTGATGGCGTTACGGCGATGACTGATGTGACCGGGTTCGGTTTATTAGGACATTTACTCGAAATGTGCGAGGGTTCAAATGTAGCGGCAGAGGTTGATTTTGCTAATATTACCACTCTTGATGGTGTGTATGATTATATTGAGAAAGGCTGTATTCCAGGTGGTACAGAGCGTAACTTTGATAGCTATGGTCATCATGTTAGCCCTCTTACCCCACAACAAAAAGCGGTACTTTGTGATCCACAAACCTCTGGTGGCTTACTCGTCGCAGTAAAACCAGAAGCCAGACAAGCGTTATTTGCTTTAGCAGAACAGGCGAATATTCATTTAATCCCTGTTGGGCGATTAATCGAAAAATCTACCGAAAACGATATATTAGTGACCGTTAAATAGAGGAAAACCACGCTATTACTAGCGTGGTTTTCTACATTATTATCTAGAAACTAATCTAGCTTACTCTTCACCAAGTAATTTCAACTCACGTCCTCTTACTTGTTTCTTCAAGATTTCAGTAAATTCTTCGACTGAGAAAGAACCTAAATCCTGACCTTTACGAGTACGTACCGCAATCTTACCTTCTGCGATTTCTTTATCCCCACATACCAACATATAAGGAACACGTTTTAAGGTATGTTCACGGATCTTAAAGCCAATTTTCTCATTGCGAAGCTCTGATTTAACACGTAATCCAGCATCAGAAAGAGTTTTCACCACGTTTTGCACATATTCCGCTTGTGAGTCAGTAATATTCATTACTACCGCTTGGGTTGGTGCTAACCATGCAGGGAAGAAACCAGCGTATTCTTCAGTAATAATTCCGATGAAACGCTCAATAGAACCAAGAATTGCTCGGTGAATCATCACTGGTGTTTTACGTTCGTTATCTTCTGCAACGTAAGACGCATTTAAACGACCTGGTAAAGCAAAATCTAACTGAATGGTACCGCATTGCCATTCACGTCCAATGCTGTCACGTAAAGCAAACTCAAGTTTCGGTCCATAGAATGCACCTTCACCCGGTTGTACTTGATACGCTAATCCATTATGTTCTAATGCTTTCGCTAGGTCTGCTTCCGCACGATCCCACATTTCATCAGAACCAATACGACTTTCCGGACGAGTTGAAAGTTTTACATAAATATCAGTAAAACCGAAAGTGCTATAAATGTCATAAACCATCTTGATACAAGAGGTTACTTCACTTTCAATTTGATCTTCAGTACAGAAAATATGAGCATCATCTTGAGTAAAGCCACGTACACGCATTAATCCATGTAATGATCCTGATGGTTCATTACGATGACATGAACCAAATTCCGCCATTCTTAATGGAAGATCACGATATGATTTTAAACCTTGGTTAAAAATTTGTACGTGTCCTGGGCAGTTCATTGGTTTAATTGCATATTCACGGTTTTCTGATGAAGTAGTGAACATTAAATCACCATAATTTTGCCAGTGACCTGTCTTTTCCCACAAAACACGATCCATCATAAATGGACCTTTTACTTCTTGGTAATCGTATTCTTTTAATTTAGCACGCACAAAAGTTTCTAATTCACGGAAAATCGTCCAACCGTCATTGTGCCAAAACACCATTCCCGGTGCTTCTTCTTGCATATGATAAAGATCTAATGCTTTACCAATTTTACGGTGGTCACGTTTTGCTGCTTCTTCAAGACGTTTTAAATACTCAGCAAGCTGTTTCTTATCCGCCCATGCAGTACCATAAATACGTTGCAACATCTTATTATTGCTATCACCACGCCAATAAGCTCCTGCCACTTTTTGTAATTTAAAGTGATGACAAAAACGCATATTGGGTACGTGTGGTCCACGACACATATCAATATATTCTTGGTGGTGATAAAGTGCTGGTGTTGCAGTTCTTTCAATGTTTTCTTCTAAGATTGCCATCTTATATGGCTCACCACGTTGCTCAAATACGTCATGTGCTTGCTGCCAAGACACAGGTTCTTTCACCACGTCATAATTGGTTTTCGCTAACTCGAGCATACGCTTTTCGATTTTTTCTAAATCTTCGGTCGTTAGCGATTGTTCTAAGTCAATGTCGTAATAGAAGCCATTTTCAATCGTTGGACCAATCGCCATTTTGGCATTTGGATAAAGTTGTTTTAAGGCATGACCAAGTAAGTGTGCACAAGAGTGGCGAATAATTTCTAAACCATCTTCATCTTTTGCTGTGATAATTTCTAACTTAGCATCTTCGCTAATCAGATCACAGGCATCTTTACGCACACCATTAACACGTCCAACGATACAGGCTTTTGCTAATCCAGCACCGATACTTTGTGCGACTTCAAGAACAGTTACAGGTTGATCGAATTGACGTTGAGAACCGTCAGGTAAAGTAATAATTGGCATAATAAAAATCCTTACAGTGGTTACCTATACGAGGGGTAACTTGTGATTAATTAAAAAAGTTTATTTTTAACAGACTCTGCAATGATAAACACCCACAATGTGTCTGTTTCATTGCGGGCGAAAGTATAGTACAGAATGCTTTAAATATGAATAAAATTTGAAAAATTAAACTATTTTGATATTAAAGCGAGGAATTCTTGTTTACGTTCACGATCTTGTTGGAATACGCCACCATACGCAGAGGTTACGGTAAAACTATTCGCATCACGAACACCACGGCATTTCACACAAAAATGGGTTGCTCTCACATAAACCGCCACATCTTCTGTTTCTAATAAGGTTTGAAATGCAACTAAAATTTGTTCCGTTAAACGCTCTTGCACTTGTGGACGTTGCGCTAAAAAATCGACCACACGATTAATTTTCGACAAACCAATCACCCAATCTTTTGGATAATAAGCCACTGATACTTTGCCGGCAAATGTAACAAAATGATGTTCACAGGTACTGGTTAAATTAATATCATTCACCAATACCATTTCACTGACATTCATTCGATTTTCAATACGAGTAATTTTAGGGAAATTATGGTAATCCAGACCACTGAAGATCTCATCAAGATACATTTTAGCTAAGCGTTTTGGCGTTTCTTCTAAACTATCATCACGCAGATCCAACCCTAAAATATTCATCACTTCACGCATATGTTGTTCAATTTTTTGGCGGCGTTCATCTTGTGTTCCAACACGTGCCACCATTGGCGTTTCTATGCCTTTCGCCGATAAAGCCGCTCTAACTTGCTGAGCTTCTAGTGAAATTGTGTTCATTAACCACTCCTTAATTTTCCGGCGAATATTCTAACAACGCTAATACATTTATGAAAGACTAAATAAACATTTACTGAAATAGATTCAATTTAAAAATAAATATCCCTTATATTTCTCAGGTAAATTTTCTGTTAATGATTATTTAGGCTTCTTTTTTAAGGAAAAATTGAAATACCCATTACGGAAAAAGATAAGCAAATACTAGATAGACTTACACCAAGCTAGATTTTCTTGAGTAAATCAAACTACGCCTACTTCTTTTTCTAGCAAGAAATGCTATGATTGGCGGCGGCAAAAAGGAGTATGTAAGATGAACCGACGAGAATTGTTACTACATGAAATGGGAATCACACTTTGGGAATTAACTCGCCCAGATGTGTTACAGGGCATAGGTAACATTCAACTTTCATCACAGATTCATACGCTATTACTCACCAATCAACCGCATTTACTGCAACAACCATTAGTACAAGATTTACTGCGTGCAGCAAATAGCACAACCAACAACACGTTGCTCACCCTTTCCAGTGATAAATTAGCTCGTGTTGAAAGCCAGCAGCCCCTACTAATTTTTTATACTGAAGATTGCCAAACAGCATTAGCGAATTCTCCTTTTGCAAAACCACCACACCAAGTCATCGCTTTGCCAAAACATCTACAATTAGACGCTGTACAAAAACGGCAAATTTGGCAACAGATTCAACAATATTTAATCCAGTATGATGAACATTGATATTCAACCGATCCAAGAAACTGATTTCGCTCAAATCTTCTCTATTGAAACTGCTGCCCATACAGTACCATGGAGTTTAGGGACGCTAAAAAATAATCAGGGAGAAAATTATCTTAATCTCAAACTTTTACAACGAGATCAGATTGTTGGTTTTTGTATTTGCCAAATGGTGCTTGATGAAGCTACCTTATTTAATATTGCGATTACGCCTCAATCACAAGGACAAGGGTTAGGTAAAACTTTATTGCAATCATTAATGGCACAGTTAAGAGAAAAAGGGATAAATACGCTTTGGTTAGAGGTACGTGAATCAAATAAAAAAGCCCAATGTTTATATCAAACACTCGGCTTTAATGAAGTTTCTCTACGCAAAAACTATTATCCTCTGCCTGATGGCGGACGTGAACACGCGATTATTATGGCGTGCTACCTCTAGTAGAAGACAATAACATAAATAATACGGCGTGATGATATAACACCGTATTATGTTGAAACCTAACAACTACAACTCTGACTGACGATAAACTAATTTAATATCTTCACCGATTTGTGTCATTTCAGCGAGTTTCCATAAGGGAGCATCCGCAAGATGATGTAAATTCGGCAAATGGCATAACCCTTTTGCCTGATCTCCTAATAACTTCGGCGCGATATATACAATCAGCTCATCTACAACCCCAGCTTCAATTAACTTACCCGCTAAAGTTGCTCCCGCTTCTACCCAAACAGAATTGATCTGCTGTTTGCCTAAAAAAGTAAATAGATCCGTTAAAAAATAGGGGCTTTCCGGTAATTGTTGCTGCTGACAAAACTCAGGATAACCTTGCATTTCTCTGGCTTGCGAACTCACTAACCAAATTGGCGTTGGTGTTGCAAATAGACGCCCTGTTGGTGATACCTTATGTTGTGAATCTAAAATAATACGTAGTGGTTGACGTAATTTTTCCTCTGGATAGATCGCTTGTATCTGTGGTTCTAATTGTGACCAACGCACCGTCAATGCGGCATCATCGATTATTACTGTTTTACTGGTTGATAAAATGGCAGACGCCATCGCACGATATTGCTGCACATCCTGTCTGGCTAACTCACCTGTAATCCACTGACTTTCACCATTTGCCATTGCAGTTCGCCCATCAATACTCATTGCCATTTTTAATTGTACATAAGGCAAACCAGTTCGCATTCTCTTTAAAAAACCACGATTTAATTGTTCAGCTTCCTTTTCTAACAACCCTACCGAGGTACTGATTCCTGCATCGGCTAACATTTTCAAACCACGACCAGCTACTTGCGGATTGGGATCCTGCATTGCTGCCACTACCCTCACCACACCTGCTTCAATTAATCCTTTAGCACAAGGTGGTGTCCGCCCATAATGAGAGCAAGGTTCTAAAGTCACATAAGCAGTCGCACCTTTTGCGTTTTCTCCTGCTTCACGCATTGCCATCACTTCTGCATGACCTTCCCCTGCTTTTGCATGATAACCTTGCCCAACAATTTTTCCATCTTTAACTAACACACAACCTACTGCTGGATTAGGGGTACAAGTAAAACGTCCTTTTTTGGCAAGTTCAATTGCCAATGCCATAAACTGCTGATCTTGTTCTGAAAAACCTACTGCTGACATCTTAATCGTTATCTCTCTCTTTTAATTTTTCAATTTCATCACTAAATTGTTTAATATCATCAAAACTTAAATAGACCGAAGCAAAACGAATATACGCTACTTTATCCATCTTCTTTAATTCATTCATCACTAAATTACCGACCAATTTACTCGGCACTTCTCTTTCCCCAGTTGCTTGTAATGCATGTTCAATGCGCATAATCGCATCTTCAATTTGTGCCTCACTCACTGGGCGTTTTTCTAACGCATGATAAATCCCAGTACGCAGTTTTTCTTCATTAAATGGCTCTCGATTACCATTATTTTTAATAATACGTGGAATAATTAATTCAGCCGATTCAAAAGTAGTAAAGCGCTCCTTGCATTGCAAACACTCACGACGGCGTCTTACTTGATAACCTTCAGCGACTAAACGGCTATCAATTACTTTAGTTTCTGGCGCTGCACAAAATGGACAATGCATAAATGCCTCCTTTACTTAATGGATATATTGATGATTACCTTAAAAGGTAATGGCGTTTTATCCCAACTCTTGTAATAAATTCAAAATCCGTTTATCTGAAATTGGGTAAGCGGTTCCTAATTGCTGTGCAAATAAGCTAACTCGCAATTCCTCAATCATATACCGAATTTCTAAAATTTCATCTGAAATTGGTTTTGATTTTGGCAATTTATTTAATAGCTGTTGATAGGCTTGCTGGACTTTTTCAATCCGTAGCATTGCCGCCCTGTCACGATTAACATCTTGTGCCACTTTATCTAGGCGTTTATCAATCGCTTGCAAGTAACGATATAAATCCGGCAAACGCTGATACCCTGTTTTTTCAACAAATCCTGGATAAATCAACTCTGCTAATTGTGCTTTGATATCTGATAAGGCAAACGCTAAATTGAAATCTAAACGCCCTTTCATACGTTTATTAATTTCAAATACTAAAGTTAAAATTTGTTCTATTTTTTGTGCAATCTCAACTGTAATTTCATTTAAATTTGCGCGCACAAAATCCCGTAGCTGTTCAAATTTTTCTTCTTCCCAAACAAATCCACCAAAATCAACAATTAACTTATCGACCGCACAAGCAATACAGTCATCAATCAGCTGTAATACTGTACCAAAAGGGGTGAAATATAATCCCAGTTTTGCTTTATTTGGCAATTTTTCATGTAAATATTTGATTGGCGACGGTACATTTAACAGCAATAAACGACGTAATCCTTGTTGCATCGCTCGTTGCTGTTCAAATTCAGTTTCAAATAGTTTAATACCAACTGATTCTTTCTCATCCACAATTGCAGGAAAAGCTTTAATGCTAAAACCTTGTTTCTTTTGCTCATAAAATTGCGGTAATTTATCAAAGTTCCAAATATGGATTCCTGTTTGTTCGATACCATCATCAGCAACTTCGGCAATACTTTGTTGAATACGATCTTTTAATGCGACTTTCAAAGCATCAAGATCGCTATCTTCAGCGATTTTACGTCCTTTTTCATCAATGACTCGGAAAGTCATTTTTAGATGTGTCGGTACTTGTTCCCAATTCCACTCTGACGGTTCAACCCAAACTCCAGTCATCTTTCTAAATTGTTCGCTCAAAGTTTCTACTAACGGTTTTGCAAAAGGTTCTGCTCGTCCTAAAAATGCTTCTGCATAATTTGGCGCGGGGACAAAATTTCGTCGTTGAGCTTTTGGCAACGATTTAATTAACGCAATCACCAACTCTTTACGTAAACCCGGAATTTGCCAATCAAACCCTTGTAACCCTACCTGATTTAACAGCGGTAATGGAATATGAACAGTTACCCCATCCGCATCACTACCCGGTTCAAATTGGTAAGTAAGTTTTAATTTTAAGTTACCTTGATGCCAATAATTTGGGAAATCTAAAGCACTAATATTAGCTTCTTCATTTAATAAGAAAGCCTTTTCAAAATTTAATAATTCAGGTTCTGTTTTTTGTGCTTGTTGCCACCATTTATCAAAATGGCGTTGTGAAATCACTTGTGCTGGAATACGTTGATCATAAAATTCAAATAGCGTTTGCTCACTCACCAGAATATCACGGCGGCGTGTTTTATGTTCCAGCTCCTCAACTTCCCGAATCAATTTCTGATTTTCAGAGAAAAATTTATGTTTAGTATGCCAATCCCCTTCAACTAAAGCTGAACGAATAAAAATTTCTCGGCAAGTAAGAGGATCAATTGGTCCATAATGGACAGTTCTGCCTTGAACAATCGGGACACCATAAAGTGTAACTTTTTCACTGGCTAATACCGCCCCCTGTTTTTTTGACCAATGTGGTTCGTGATAACTACGTTTTACTAAATGTTGTGCCAATGGTTCAATCCATTCAGCTTCAATACTGGCAACCATTCTTCCCCACAATTTACTTGTTTCTACAAGTTCCGCTGCCATACACCATTTAGGTTGTTTCTTAAATAAAACAGAAGCTGGGAAAATCGAGAAATGGGCATTTCTTGCCCCTAAATATTGCTGTTTTTCTGCTTCTTTATTACCAATATGAGAGAGTAAACCGGTTAGCAACGCCGTATGAATAGCAACATATTCCGCTGCTTCTGAATTAATAGCTAACCCCATTTCTCGTACAGTTAAACGTAATTGGTGATAAATATCTTGCCACTCTCGAATCCGTAAATAGTTGAGATAATCTTTTTGACATAGACGACGGAACTGATTACGTGACAGTGCTTTTTGTTGTGTTTGAATGTATTGCCATAAATTCACAAAAGCTAAGAAATCTGAATTTTTATCTGCAAAACGGCGATGTTTATCATCAGCAGATTGTTGTTTCTCTTGTGGACGTTCTCGTGGATCTTGAATTGACAACGCAGAAACAATCACCATTACCTCACGTAAACTTCCCATTTGTGCTGCACTCAACACCATTTTTCCTAAACGAGGATCGATTGGTAAATTAGCTAATTGTCTCCCACTTTCAGTTAATACCCGTTTTTTACCTGAACGAGTTTCAATCCATTTTAATGCCTGTAACTCTTCTAATAAACGTAATCCATCTTGGATTTGACGGCGATCTGGGGCATCTACAAATGGAAATGCCTCAATATCATCTAGCCCTAGTGCTGTCATTTGTAAAATTACTGAAGCAAGATTGGTTCGCAAAATTTCTGGATCGGTAAATTGTGGTCGATTATTGAAATCTTCCTCTGAATACAGACGTATACAAATCCCTTCACTCACACGTCCACAACGCCCTTTACGTTGATTCGCTGAGGCTTGTGAAATTGGCTCAATCGGTAAACGTTGTACTTTAGTACGATAGCTATAACGCGAAATTCTCGCCGTTCCCGGATCGATCACATATTTAATGCCCGGTACAGTTAATGAGGTTTCTGCTACATTTGTCGCTAAGATAATCCGATTTAAGCCACTTGGATGAAAAATACGATTTTGCTCTTGTGCCGATAAACGAGCATACAGTGGTAAAATTTCTGTATGACGTAATTCTCTTTTTTCTAGTGCTTCTGCTGTATCTCGGATTTCCCGTTCACCATTCATAAAAATTAAAATATCACCTCGACCTTCTGCTTGCAGTTCATCTACTGCATCAAAGATCGCTTGTAACTGATCCTGATCCTCGCTCTCTGCCACAGGGCGATAACGTACTTCAACAGGATAGGTTCTGCCCGATACTTCAATAATCGGCGCATGATCAAAATGGCGTGAAAAACGTTCAACATCAATCGTTGCTGAGGTAATCACCACTTTTAAGTCTGGGCGACGTGGTAATAACTGTTTTAAATACCCAAGAATAAAATCATTATTTAAACTGCGTTCATGGGCTTCATCAATAATTAACACTTCATATTGGTTTAGATAACGATCTGATTGGATTTCTGCTAATAAAATCCCATCCGTCATCAATTTGATTTGCGTTTCATCACCAACTTGATCATTAAAACGCACTTTGTAGCCAACTAAATCGCCTAATTCTGTTTGTAATTCCTCTGCAATTCGGGTAGCCACTGAACGAGCCGCAATTCGCCGCGGTTGTGTGTGACCAATTAAGCCTCGCTTTCCTAAACCTAACTCTAAACACATCTTCGGTAATTGCGTTGTTTTACCCGATCCGGTTTCTCCTGCAATCACGACAACTTGGTGTTCTCGAATAGCAGATAAAATCTGTTCTCGGCGTTGGCTAACTGGCAATTCTTCTGGATAAGTAATCGTTATAGTTCGTTGCTGGCGTTGTGATAATCGTTGTTTCGCTACCATTACTACTTGATTAAGCTCGGTTTGTAATGCTTCTTTTGCTTGTTGTGGTGTATTTTTAATCCGAGCCATTAGCGGATATTTTTCCATCAACATTACATCATTTAATTGCGATAACAATTCACGTTGCCACTCTGCTAACGGTTGTGAATGTCTTGCTGTTTTTTTATTGAAATGACGTATTTTTTTATTATTTGTTTTTTGTTGTTCTGACATAATTTTTTGGAAAATGAATAAAATAATTTGACTATTATACTGGTGTCACGTCTGGGAACAAGCCACAAGCCAATTCCCCTTTCTAAATCTATCTAAAATGGTCTTCTTTCTTTTTTGATTGACCCTTTAAATAAAATCTTTTATAAATTTGACCGTTTATTTTTTAATAACATATCAATAACTTTTTCTTTGTGGGGAAATCATGCAAAAACTATCACTAACACTATTTACCTTAGTATTAGCCACTGTCGCTAATGCTGAAACAACCTTAGAACATGGTGAAAATGTATTTAGCCAAAATTGTGCTATTTGTCATGGTCAGCAAGGTGAAAAATCTGCACTTAATCAATCAGCGATTATCAATAAACTAAGTGTTGATGAGATTGTAACCACATTAAAAAAACGTAAATCAGGTGAAATCGTTGGTCCGGGGAATACGGTTAAATCTCGTCTAAATGAAGATGATATGAAAGCGGTTGCTGAATATTTGCAAACCTTAAAAAACTAATGCTTCTATTAACAATAAAGGCTGAACAGAGTTCAGCCTTTTCATTCTCTAAATAATATTAATTAGAAGCGGTAATTTAAACCTAAGCCGTAAAGCGTTGCGGTTGATTTAGAATCAAATGTACCGCTTATCCCATTTTGTGATTCAGTAAAGGTAAGATTTTTACCTTTAATAAAGGCAAAACCTGCATCTACAGAAAGATTTGGTGTAAAGCGATAAGTTGCCCCTAAAGTGTACCAAGTACGATCGGTATCTGGGATTGAAATAGAATGGTAGCCTTTAGATACTGCACTTTCATCATGAGCTACACCCGCACGTAAGGTTAATTTATCATCCACATCATAGATAAAACCAAGTGCAATACGGGTAGTATCACTAAAGTTTTCATCTTTTTGAAATAATCCTTGTCCGCCACGATGTGCATATAATTCTTGGAAACGGCTCCATTCTGTACGTTTTACACTATAAGTAACGGCAAATTTTGGTAATACACGGTGATAACCTGCCACTTCCCAATACGCTGGTAAAGGTAATGTTAATGAACCATCCCCATTACCACCTTTAATATTTAATGCAGGCCATAAGGCTGTAGGAATATCAGTAGTATATTTTCCATCAAAATCAAGTGATACATGTGAATGATATGCTACACCAATACGGTTATTTTCATTAAATTCATATACCGCACCAACATTCCAACCATAACCCCAAACATCACCTTCTAACTTATGCCATAAAGTAGAATTATTTAAACCAAGTGCGGAAAATACAGGATTAGTTAGTGATACTGCCCCCAAACGACGTTCAACAACTGCATCTGCATATACCGCATTTAACCCTGCACCAATACTAAAATTATTAGTTATACGGTACGCTCCGCTTAAATTGAAATTTAACGTAGTTAAGTCGGTTTTACCTGCAAATGGTCCCGCATTGTAACCATTGTCAAATTCTGTTGCTAAACCATAATTAACGTTTACTCCACCACCCACAGAAAAACGATCATTAATTGGATAGACAGTATAAATGTAAGGAACTAATTCCTTAGTTGCAATGTTCTTATGCCCTGCGTCCACTGAACCAAATGTTCCTGTTAAATCAATATTCGGATTTACATAAATTCCACCAACAGAGATTTCTGGGCGTTTAAAGAAAGTCATCAACGCTGGATTAGAAGCAACCACTGAAGCATCATCTGCAATCGCAGCATCCCCAGCATAAGCACGGCCTAAACCAGAAGTTGAAGTTTCGTGTAGTTGGAATGCAGAAGCAAAAGCACCTTGCGATGCAACAGCCACTAAACTTGCAAGTAGAGTTTTGGAAAGTAAACGCATTTTAGTTATTCCTTGTAGTTATTAACAATGTTTTTTTAAAGTTCGCATATTAGGGAACTTTATTAATTAACTCAATACAATTTATGGCTATTTATACAGTGATTAGACCAGTACCTATGGTTTACTTTTGATATAGATCAAAATTACTTAACTCTTCACGGTTTTCTTACGCTCTCGTGTTAAAATAAATTTGTTTTTTTATATCTTTTTTTGAAATGGAGCTATTTATGAGTCAAATGAAATGCAAAGCAGAAGAAGCGAAAGTATGCTGCTGCGTTGATGTTGGTACGGTAATTGATAATGAAGATTGTGGCGTAAACTTTAGCCAAGTTTATGCAACTGAAGAACAAGCCAAAGAAGCATTAGCTTATTTAACCGAAAAAGCACGTGCAGCTGAAAGCGATCCTTGTGAAATTACCAGTGAAATTGTGGCGGTAGATGGTGGTTATCAACTTAATGCAAGTTTTACTTTCTGCTGCCAAGCTGAAACTATGATTTTCCAACTTTCTACTCGTTAATTCTCTTGAGATGGTATGTAGTAAAATCTACATACCTTTTCTTGTTTTAGTCTCCAATATTATCTTTAGAGAAAACTGAACTAATTCTGTAGCTCCGCACCCTGTGCAATTTGGTCAGCAAATTTACCAATACTAATCGCAAAATAGTAAGATTTATTCCAATCCATAATGGTTTTAAAGTTTTGAGAAACTAAAAATGCTCTACCCGCCAAACCATTTGGTAACACTAACCACACTCTAGTGCGTTGTAATTGAGAGATAGCACGTTGTGAAAATGCATCTTGTGGCAATAACACGCCTAATCGCTGCCAATCCGCAACTGAACGTGCCTTATTGTTTTCTGTACCAGCCATATTTGGATCTAACCAACCTGATAATTGTACTTCAACACCCCAAGGTAATTGATTATTCCAACCCACAGTTGCTAAATAATTTGCAATAGAGGCAAATGCGTCATAATAGTTTTGCCAAATATCGGCGATTCCATCGTTATCACCATCTTTCGCATAACTTAGGTAAGAACTTGGCATAAATTGCGTTTGCCCCATTGCACCAGCCCAAGATCCTTTCATTTTTTCCCGTTCTATATGGCCGCGATCAATAATCCTTAACGCTTTAATAAATTCATTCGCAAATAACGATTCCCGGCGTCCTTCAAACGCTAAGGTCGCTAACACAGATAACACATCAAAATTTCCTTGATAACGGCCAAAACTGCTTTCCATACCCCATAACGCAACCAAATATTGTGGTTGAACCCCAAAACGTTGGCTGGCAGTTTCCACTTCTTGACGTTGTTCTGCAAAATAACGAATCGCTAATGCAACTTTCGTATTAGTTAAAACCCGATTCAGGTAATTCGTTACCCCATTCGGATTGACTTGAGGAGGCGTTGAGCTAGAACGCTTACGGCCTGCTTGTTGTTGATCCAATTCAATAGAACGTTCTACAAATTGAATATTTTGTTGTGAATAAACTACAGTTGGATCCACCCCTTGTGTCACTGCTTGTTGCCGTAAATAATCCACATAATGATTAAAATTTGCTGGTGTTCTACTATGTGGATAATTGAAATTAATATCACCAACATTGGTCGGTGTAGAAGGCGAACTACTACATCCAACTAAGAGTAATGCTCCTAAACTTAAAATTGCTTTTTTTAACATCTTTTTACTACACTAATCACACTAAACTATATTTTATTGTTCTTAAAACTCTCTAATAAATTCTCTGGTGGTGGCGGCATCTGTAAATAGAAACCCTGCTGTTTAATTTGTGCTAATACCGTCTGATTATCTAATTGCGCCAATTTTTTCGGCCCTAATAAATTAAATAACATCACAAATTGTGGTTTACCAAAGAGATTAAGCAAGGCTTCTGGTACATTAGAAAAGTTGTCATGTTTTTCAATATAGAGATACATTCCCTCTTTTTTATGACTTTTATAAATTGCACATAACATCTGTGTTCTTACCTATTCTCTTGTTTAAATACACCCCAGTAATTCGCACTTACATCATTATTCAGCCAGAAATTGCCTGTAATTGGATTATAGTGATAGCCTTTTAACTGTTCACAAACCAATCCTACTTGATCACAATAACCTAATAACTCGGCTGGCTTAATAAATTTCTCGTAATCATGCGTTCCTTGCGGTAATAGTTTCAATACATATTCCGCACCAATCACCACCAACGCCCAAGCCTTTAATGTTCGGTTGATAGTTGATAGAAATAATACCCCATTCGGTTTTAATAACTGCTGGCAGCTGCGAATAATGGAAAGCGGATCAGGAACATGCTCTAACATTTCCATACAAGTAATCACATCAAATTTTTCTGCACCTGTTTGCTGCTGATGATGCAAAAACTCTTCGATAGTAATTTTTTGATAATCAATCTGTAATTGGCTTTCACTGGCGTGTTGACGTGCAACTGCAAGCGGTTCAGAACTCATATCAATTCCAGTTACTTTGCCACCTACTTTAGCCAAGCTTTCCGATAAAATACCGCCACCACAACCAACGTCTAATACTTTTTTGCCCGCTAAACCACCCGTATGCTGCAAAATGTAATTAACCCGCAATGGGTTAAGCTGATGAATCGGTTTAAAATCACCATTTAAATCCCACCAAGTAGCTGCCATTTTTTCAAATTTTGCCAGCTCTTGTTGATCTACATTTGCTGTTAGTGTTTTTTCTGTCATCTATTCTGATCCTCTTCCTCAACCCATTGATTTTTATCCAATAGTTGATCTGCCAAGGTTACTCGCTGTTTAAAGCGCCAAATTTGTTGTTGTAATGCTTCCCCTTGATCAGAAATGGTTATCTGTTTTTGACCAATAAAAGTTGCATTCCCTAATTGACTAATCATTCCCAATACCTGTGCATTACCGACTAATAATGCTGGTTTTGTATTCACTGGGTGAACTAATGATTGCCCAAATGTTGAAATTGGCGTTTGAATGCCAAGTAAATCCATTATGGTTGGCAATACATCATACTGTGAAGCATATTGCTGCAATCGCTGTGGCGGTAAACTGCCATCTGGTGCAAAAATGACCAACGGAATATGAAACTGCTCATCTAAATTTTCTGATGGTAATGAATTCAATGTATGATCCGCTGAAAAAATAAAGATTGTATTCTGATACCAAGGTTGTTTCTGCGCTGCTTGCATAAATTGTTCTAATGACCAATCAGAATAACGTAACGCATTTAAAAACCCTTGTTCACTGCGAGGATCATGCGGATAGATATGAAACTCTTTTCCTGCATCCGCAAACGGTTCATGTGTTGTACCAGTAAATAAAAATGCAAAAAAAGGTTGATCAACTGGAGTCTGATTAATTTTTCCTAACAAAAATTGCAAACTGTCATAATCCCATCCAAAATGTGGCGGCGCTTGAGGATACTCTTTAATAATTGGCACATCCTCTTTGCCATAATACTCTTGGAAACCTAATACACTCGCAATACTATTCACATTAAATGAGCGGCGATTAGAAGTTTGCATCATAATGGTTCGATAATCCCGTTCATTAAGAATCTTACCAATCTGACTAAGATGGTTAAGCTCTAATCCAAAGCCTAACGTTGGGTGATTACTTAAAGCGGGAACTGAAGATAAAATTGCTTGGATACCAATAATGCTGCGCTTTCCTGCTGCGTAATAGTGATCCCATGTTTGAGATTGGGTAATCAACTGATCCATAAATGGCGTAACGTGATAACCTCGATGTGCTAACCCATCAATATATTTATAACTCCAACTCTCTAAAAGAATAAGCACAATATTCTTTCTCGTTGGGGCTACTACTGATTGAAATTTAAATTGCTCTTCTGCATTTGGTAAAGCTAACTTTTTCTCCTCTGCATTCAGTAGATTTAATGGTTTAAACTCTTCTCGTGATCTAATTTGTTTCATCACCACAAATGGCGTATTTAAAATAAGATTGGCTTGATTAATTGAAGCAGTATTTTCAAACGCATCTGCATAACTAATTGGGCGACCTTGAATAATCATTCCTCGCGCCAACCAAACACAACAAACCACAAAGAATAGACTAGAAACGAGACGTATTGGCAAAGAAGGTAATTTTGTTTGTATCTGAGTTTTAGAAAGCGGTTTGATAATCCAGTAATAAAAACTACTAATAACCAATAACAAAAATAAGCAACCTAAAACAGTATGTAACAAGCGAGAACCAAACGCTAACTCAAAAATAAAGGAGATATCCTCTCCGATCACAGTCACTTCCCGTCCCAGATGACGATAAACTTCACCAAAGTAGGTTAAATCCACTAATGAAATGACACTAAAGGCAACAAAAACAATTAACGCTAAATACGCTAAAATTTTTTGTAATTTAGCCCGATAAATGAAACGAAAAGGTAACGCACAGATCAAGAGAATCGGTGCTAAAAATATTGTGGTGACATTAAGATCAAAACGAATACCATAAAAAAATGCCTGCAATAACTGTCCAATACTTAAATCATCAATAAAATATTCTGAATAAGTTATAACAAATAATAGCCGTAAAACAGCAAATAGGCCTATTGCAAACAGAAACAACTTTACAGGCAGTTTTAAATATCTCATTCCTTATCCTATCTAGCTAAATAGCGCTTGAGTTAATAATGTTGTAATTTGCGCATAACCTGCTTGGTTAAAATGTAAGCCATCATCAGTGAAGTCTAAATTTAACTTACGATAACCATCTTGCAAGACTGTATTTGGCGATAACAATGTGATCTCTTGATTTGCAAAATGTTGGCGTAATTGATGGTTGAATTGATCAATTTCAGCATTACTACATTCACGCTTAAACGCCATATAACTCACTTCCATTAAATAGAGTTTAGTTGCTGGATTGATTTGTTTTAAGTAAGAAATTGTTTGATCCAACCAATACAATGTATCTTCTGCTCGCCAGCCTGGTCGACACATTTCATTAATGCCTAAGAAAATTAAAGTATAGTTACCTAAGCCTTTTACTAATTGTGGTTGTAAAATCAATTCCACATATTGTTGCGTTGTAATCCCACCAATCCCGAGGTTATTAACTGGCGTATTATTTAAACAATCAATATCCCAATAATCCCAGAGTGAATGACCAATTAACGTAATCTCTTTTGTCGACGCAAAATCTGCTGATTTTTCTTTAATACGACGCTGTACATTCAGTAATGAAGTTTGATAACGCACTCTTAATTGCAAAATTGCTTTGACTAATTCATATTCAAAACTATCTTCAATCCATAATGCTGCTTCTTTATCTAATTTATACTGCACTGTCGTTGCAGAAGTTAAACGATCAGCTAAATTTGCTATAAAAATTGCGTCATTCTGATTGCCTTTAGCATCCGTTGAAATTAAATAATCTGCCTGTGTTTGTTCAAAATATTGGCAACTTTGCTGAATATGGGTGGCTGATCGTAACGGCGCTTCTGGTGCTAAAATTGCACAATATTGATATTCATCGGCTAATGGATCTTCTGTTTGCCAACAACGGATTAATGTTTCTGGTGTCGCTAACTGTGCTGTTTCACATAATTGAATATCGATTGCATAACGACTTAGGGCATCTTGATATTCAAGTTTATCTGTCATTACCACCACTTTATCAAAACAGTGACTGTTAAGTGCCGCTTCAATGGTATAACCTGCGACTAATTTACCCTCTAACATTAATACATTTTTATTTGGTAAATCAGCTTGTTCTGTTGCTCGCACAGGAATTAATGCAATACGTTTCATCTTTGTTCCTTATAACTTACGCAATAATTTATACACTTTGCCTAAAACTTTACCCGGTAAAATCCGCGTGGTAGCACGAATGAGAAATACAATTAAGGCACTTATTGGATTTTGTATGCCTAACTTTATTTTTAATTTGGCTAATTTCCATTCACTTTTGAAATATTGCAGACCACGACGACGGTTATACATACCTTGTCCAGCACGCATCTTGATTAAAATATCAGGTAAATTATGCGTAATATTGCCTGCACTTAGAAAACGCAGCCATAAATTGTAATCTTCTAAAAAGAGGTGATGCTGATAGCCACCGACTGCCTGAATGGCGGATTTTTTATAGGCTAATGCCATATGATTAAATGGGCTACGCATAGGTGCCATTTTTTTGATCTCGTTATCTTCAATTGGCACACGGCGAATTGATTTGACTTCTGGATTATCCGTATCAAACTCTTCAATTTGCCCACCCACCATAGAAACTTCTGGATGAGCTTCAATATATGCCACTTGTTTAGCAAAACGATCTTCCACACACAGATCATCGGTGTCCATTCGGAACACCCATTCATAACTACATTCTGCTAAGCCAGCATTTAAGGCTTTCCCCAAACCAACATTTTCAGGTAAAGGTACAATTTTTAGTGGTAAACGTGATTGCCACTCAGCAACACAATCTTGTAATGGTTGTGGAATCGGACCATCATAAACCAACACAATTTCAGTTGCTGGTACGGTTTGCGCAGCTAAACTTGCAAAACATTGCGTTAAATATTCTGGCTTCTCTTTGAAATATAACGACATTAATACAGAAAAATTCATTGTGGCGTTCCTTATTGCTTTTGACGCTGTAAAACTTGCTGATAACAATCAATTAACTGTTGAATATGTTGATCAATACTAAATCCTTGTTCACGCATTTTGTCCGCATAACTTTCACGTTGTGCATTGCGTATCGTTTGTTGAATTGCACTCACCCAAGGTTCAACAGTTTGATTAATTGGATGAAAATTAACCAAATCTGTTATGGCTACTTCATCTGTTACTGTATTACTTACTAACGTTGGCAAGCCATTACACTGCGATTCCAACGTTGAAAGTGGAAACCCTTCAAACAAAGAAGGCAATAAAAAAATATCAAATAAATTCAATAACTGCGGCACATCTTTGCGATATCCAAGGAAAATTACTTGATTTTGTAATTGATGTTCAGCTACCCATTGCTGATATTCCGCTTGTAGTGGTCCTACCCCAATCAAAAAAAGCTTATATGATTGCGATTGCTGCGCTAACTTTTCCAATAGCTGTAATAAAAACTGATGATTTTTTACTGGCTCAAAATTACCAACATGTCCTAAAACAATCGTATTTTCATCTAATTGAAACTGTTCACGTAATTGCTGACGTTGTTGCGGATTAAAAGCAAAACGATCACAAGCAATCGCATTATAAATAATTTGATAAGGTGAATTTTTAAATAAGAACTCCCCTGCTACACGGCTACACGCAATACGATCTGTCACAAATAACTTGGTTAATTGATAAAACAAGCGATTAATCTGCGCTTTAATTTTGCTGCCTGATGGCTGACTACTGTGTGAATGTAAAATTCGACCTTGAATATTATGCTGTTTAGCAAAATAAAAATGGATAAACGACAAATAAGGGTTATGTGCGTGTACCAAATCAAAATGATACTGCTGATATAATTTCTTTGTTGCTTGCCATAATTTACCCGTTAATAAATTTTTTATCGAAAATGCCGGTAAATGATGAAACACGACGTGATGATTACGGGCTAAAATCGCCGCTTCGAACTCCTCAAAGCGTTGTGCAGTATAATAAGTAATATGCAATACATATTTATCTTGTGGAAAGTGTTGTGCAACGCTTGTTAGATAGCTACCAACACCACCATGTACCGCAATACCACATAAATATAAAATATGAATTTTAGGCTCTTTCGTTTGCATTTTTGACCTCTGCCAACTCAGCTAGATAAAAATAGCCCAATAAAGCAATAAAACTAATCATCCCTTTAATCAAGAGAATAACATAAAGTGTTAATAGCGCAAAATAGAGTAATGCACGTTGCGATTTTAATGCCATAATTTTTGCAGTTAAATAACTATGAGTCATTAAATTCACAATTAATCCAACTAGCCCTACCGCAAAAATAATTCGCAAATAGCCAACATCGGTACCCATATAATACAGACCATCTAGGCTATTTTGTGCTAAATAGAATCCATCACCAATCAACCAAGTAGCTAATGTCGTTGGTAAAATCTGATACATTTCTAACAAAATATCTGTTGATTCTGTTTCTAATCCAGCACCAGAGAAAAGATTGATAAAGAGTTCTGCTGCAAAATAAAATAGCTTTGAATGGAGTAAATCTATCCCCAATAAATTGTTTAATACTGCATATAAAAAAATCAGTAATAACAACAATGCGGTTGGAATAAGTAAAAAACAGAACCAGGCTAAACGATAATAATCAGTAAAATAGCGCTGATAGCAGAAAATAACCGCACCAATCGCAATACCAACTAACACCGTTCGGGCTAATAACAGCCCAACTAAGCTAATAAACGCGAGTAACACCAAATCACGAATAAAAGGTAATCCTATCCGTTGTTGAGCTAAGCGAAACGCTAACAGAATAATTGTAAGGGCATAAATGATACCAGAACCAAAAAATTGGGTACCAAAGCCAATAAAACGATTTCCTTGTTCTAATGAAGCAACAATTAACCCTCTTCCCTCGCTATACCGTACTAGGAACAGCAATAAATCCTGCATAAATGGCAATAGATTTACACACAAAGTGAGTACAGATTGAATCACGACAACATTAATCCAAATCCCAGATAAACGTTGATAATCTACATTGCCATATACCACAACAGCAAAGCGATATAGAAAATAAGCCGCAAACAAATAAATAACTGGTGTAATTCCATTTTGAATCACATAAGCAATTTCCATACCAGCAGGATTGATTAATTTTGCGGGAAAGATAGACAGGATAAATGGGATCACCATTAAACTAAGTGGAGCAATTTGATAAGCCATCCATTGCTTACGCAAATAATCACGCAATAGTAGTCCTGCACCAATCACCCCCATTGTCACCGACGGGTGCAAAGGAATGAAATTATATTTGATGTTAAATAACCAAGTAAAAACTAAACAATAAAATATAAATTTCTTCATGGTAGTGTGATTAGTGAGGATTTTCCTGACAAGATACTATTTTTTTAACCATTTAAGCCCAACTAATTTCAGCCAACGCATAAAAAGAATTCCTTTAACTGGGTAAGGTACTCTCCCAACTTGGCGATAGATTTTGCATAATTTGCCTAATTTTAATGCACTAATATTGGCACGGTTAATCGACAAGGAATATTGGGTAATCTCTTCGTCCGTCAGTTTTAAGTTTAAATGCGTGAATAAATAGTGGTGAATTTTGCGTAATACCTCATTTTTTAACGCTAAATTCTTCGCTAATAATCTTGTTTCACTATTTGGCAAAATACGATAGCGCAGTACCACATCCGCTAAATTGGCAAATTTATAACCTTTGCATAATAGATGTACCCAAAGACCATAGTCTTCTGCTCGATAATATTGTTGCTGATAAACAAGATCTTCTGGGTTTAACACGTTAAGGTTAAACATCACTGTTGGATGATGGAATGCTGAAGCTAAAAAGAGGTGGGTTTTAATTGCCATATCCTCTTGCGGCAAAACTAATGTTTGTTTTTCAACATTCTCACCAAAAGTTTCAATCGCCCCGCCAACCACAGCCACTTGCGGATGTTGTTCTAAAAAAGTCACCTGCTTTTCAATCCGATCGGGTAATGCAATATCATCTGCATCCATTCGAGCAATGTATTTCCCCTGCGCTAATTGAATTGCTTTATTTAAAGTAGCGATTAAGCCAAGATTCTGTTCATTTTCAATATAACGAACGCGTAAATCTTCTTGCGCTAATTGCAATAAAATTTCTGCTGACTTATCTGTTGAACCATCATTCACCACTAACACTTCTAAATGATGGTAACTTTGTTGCAAAATTGACTGTACTGCTGCTTCAATATATTGCTCGCCGTTATAGCAAGGAATAATGACTGAAACTAAAACATCATTTTTCATCATTTTGACTCATTTAATAAATGACATTGATTAAAATCTTGTAGCCAGGTTTGATAAAAAGAGGCATTTTTCCCATACGAGTTATCATAGATATACACTTTTTTTCCTAATAAGATCCCAAGGATAAAACAGTGCAAACGTGTGGTATAAATCTGATCAAAGCGATTTAAGAAGTTAATCCCCAATTCCATATAAAAATCACGACGATTTTCAATTTTTTCTAATGGCTGCACATATAACGGCATTAAGATTGGTAAACGATTCGCCGCACGGAATAAAAACTCTCTAAACGAGAAATTAGCAAAATTTGGATTATATTTGATCAGTTGTTTAAATTCTTTCTCAAAACTCGGCCAGTCAGAAACAGTCACATTTTCTAATTCGGCAACTTCATGGTAATCCGCAGCTGTATTCAACTCTTTATCTGTACGTTTTACAAATAATGTTTTACCTGTCTTTTCGCCTGAAATGAAGCTATCTAAATTTAAACAAAATGCCATATCCGGTAATAATAAAATCTGACATTTAGTGAAATATTTATTTAATAGGCCATAAGAAACCTGATCTCTAGCACAAATCGTTACATTCCCATGTGCATTGAAAATTTCCGCACTTTTTTCTAATGCTTCTTGTGATTGGAAATAAACAGTTTGTGGGAATACAATCACTTTATTATTTGGGCATTGACTAATGACACGCTCACGTAATTTTTGGCATACATCCCAAACATCGCCAAAATTACCACCACCATGAAATAGAATAATGTCATCTTTCTCAATTTTATTAAGATCAACATTATAATAAGGTGCTGCATATTTTAATTTATAGGGTAAACGTGATAAATAAGCGACTTCCCCTGCCCAAATAGCTTGGTCGCCAATATTCTGATGATCAGGAATATCTAATAGCACATAATCATTATCAATTAATGGATCAAGACGATCATAAATAAGGTCGCTTAAACGAGATAATTGCGGTCTATTTGGATTGATCATAAAACTCTCTCTGTTATTTTTTTCCAAACTTTACCTACTAAACGTTGATTGAAAATAAAGAACATCACCAACGCAATCGCAAGTAAGACAAAATTAATAGTAAGCTGATTTAGATTAACTAAATAGCAATAAACAAGACTCAGCCCAAAAGGAAACCAAAAAGATTTCCAGCTAAGCTGTACTGGATAAAAAGATTTCACATCTTGCTGACGAATTAAAAAGACAATAATAAAGCTGACTAATGTCCCTAATGCTGCGGCAAATAAACCAATTTTTGCCATTAGACAAAAGCTTATCACAATATTAATCACTGCACCTAATAAGGTTGTAGTCAAAATTTTAAGCGTATTTTTCTTTTGTTGATAAGCTGTTCCTAAAAACGCACAAAATGAAGTAAATACCGTTGCCAATACTAATAAAGGCATATATTGCCACGCAGAATAAAACTGTTTAGCAAAAAGATAATGAATTAATGGCTCACTGATACTGATAAAAATTAAGCCAATCGAGAACATAAATTTAGATAATTGGGCAAACGTTTCTGTCGTTACTTGACGATAATCCCCATTATCATTTTTTAAAATGACATCCTGCCAAGCTAATAAAAATAACGAGAAAACAATCATTAAAATACTTGGCAAGCGAGAAGAAACCGCATAAATTCCATTCGCAGCTGTATCAATTTGTTGAAAGATAATATATTTATTCGCCATCGTCATTAGCCACCAGCTTACAGCATTAGGCACAAGCGGTAATGCGTACATAAGCATGGGTTTTAATAATTGACGATCAATGCTCGACCAAGAGAGATATGCCGAAACTTGCCAACGAAATAGAATAATTAAAACCACCACCAAATTGGCAGCAATCATACCGATTAATACAGCAAATAATTTATCACTAAGTAACCATAATCCAATCACTGAAAACAACAACAATAAAAATGAATAGAGAATCCCTGACAAGGCAAATTTTTGAGTTAATTCAAGCCCTCTCAACGCTTGCTGTAAGATATAAAACAGTGATGAAGTGACTAATAAGATTAAGGTTTCTACTAAATAAGGTTGTGGATAAAAATAATTAATACCAACTACCAGCAGTAACATCACCAAGCACGCCAACATAAACATCAACAAAGCACTGCTAATCACTTTTGCTTCTGTTCCTGTTATTCTATCTTCAGCAATTAACCAACGATAAATCGCATCCGATAATTGTAGAGTAACCACCGGCGTAACTAACATAGTAAAAGTTAAAATCAGATCATATTGCCCCATTTCCACTGTGGATAGGTACAGTGAAAATAGAGGCAATAAGAGAAAAGAAAGTATTTTTGAACCAAAACTACCAATACTATAAATTAAGGTATTTTTTAGTAGTTTATCGCTAACTGCATTTCCCATCTTATTTTTTCTTTAATACTCGGATAAACAGTAAAAGTAAGCAAGATAAGATTAGACCAAATAAAAAGCCAATCGCCAAAATAAGTGCTTTTTGTGGTTTTACCTTATATGGTGTAGTTGGTGAGGTTTTATATTGAAACGCATCAATTTTTAATGCTCCTGCATCATCAACTAATTCTGCTAATTCAGCAATTTGTTGCTTCGCTGCATAATACGCTGCTGGATAAATAAATTTTTGCTGTTTTAAATTTTCAAGCTGCGCTGCTAAATTTTGGCTGCCTAATAAATAAAGATATGGGCTTGCTAAATTGGTTTTATCACTATCTAACGTAATATTGAGATGTAAATTTTCTTTATCTGAACCATTACCCACTAACTGTGCTGCTGCTAAAGCGGATTGTAAATATTGAATTTGTTCTTGTTTTTCCAACTTCAACTGTTCTTCAATTTGTTTGCGTTGGAATTTTAATCCTATCATTTTCTGTTCTACTTTAATTAAAAACTCAACAATCGCTTGTTGATAAGTAACTCGATTAGCAAATTGCACAAACTCATCTAATGTTTTTTGTAGCTGTTGTTCATTATTATCAATAAAAGTCAATTTTGCTGATGGCGTATCGGCTGATGCTTTATTTTCTGAGGTAATTACAGTGATATTATTTCCTTTTTTATTCATATCAGGTGTAACCACACTAATGCTTTTAATTAATTTTTCTAATATTGCTCTCTTTTCAGTATCACTTTGTTGGGCTGTTAATGATTTATATAAATCTGATTCTACAAAATAATTTTTACGTACATCATAAATAGAGGTGTTAGTTACCAACTGATTAAATAGTGCAGCTGTCACACCAGTAGCATCAAATTTTTCACCGCTAATTAATGCATAACGTCGATTTAAATCTAATAATTTCTCTACTGATATTGCATTTGCTGGCAATATTTCAGCCGAAGAACTCCATTCAGATTTAATAGAGTTTGCATAGAAATAAGAAGCACCAGTAAAAATAATAACAGATACAACAATCCACCATTTTTTCTGCCAATAATATTGAAAAAGTTTAGCTAAGCTAAACATCTCATCCTGTTCAATATAAGAGTTATTTGCTGATGTCATACTTTTCCCTATTCCTTACTTTCTTTCATAGAATAAAATCTGAGATTATTTAATTTTTACTCAAGATCTGAATATTATCTTAAGAAATCTAAAGGCACTTATTTTACACTTGAGGCTATAAAAAGAAAACGTTATACAAAAAGAAAGGGCTTCGCGAAGCCCTTTCATTAACAGTAACAGTCAATATGCTATTGATTAATTAGTCGAAATGATCACTCGGCGGTTTTCAGCTAAACAGGATTTCAACTTATCACCACTCACTGAATCACAACTCACGATTTGCACTGACTTTCCCAATCCTTCAGTTTTAATATTTTTAGCAGAAATCCCATTTTTTACTAATTCAGCTTTCACCACTTCCGCTCTTTTTTTTGAAAGTGCCAAGTTATAGCTCTCAGAACCTAAACGATCTGTATATCCAGTAACAGAAATTTTCTTATCTTTAGGCAACTTTTTTGCTAACTCAGCCACCATCCCACGGCTTTCTGGTTTTAATTCACTTGAGTCAAAATCAAAAAGAAAATCACTCGAAAGAGAAATAGTTTGACCTGATTGATTATTACCACATCCTTCTGGCAACCAATATAAAGACTGAGCATCTAGATTTTCATCAAATAAGACCTTAAATTGGCATATTTTGCGTTGACCATTTTGCAAATAATTAAATACATAATCCCATTCACGAACACCAAATAATCCTTCATTGAAATGAGGACGACCAATCAATGCTACAATTTGGTCTTTATTCATACCTTTTTTAATTTGGTGAACATTATCCCAATTTGGCTGCATACCTCTTTCTGTGCCATGGCTATTGAAGGTACTTTTTTCCACTTTAGGCCATACTGGTTGATCAGTAGTCCCTTCTTTGCTCACTTTACTTAAATTACCACAAGCCGCTAGTGCCGTTGATAAAATTACTGGTAGTAATAATTTATTTAATTTCATAGATAGGTCCTTTGATTGTACTGAATAATTAAATTTATTATAACTATATTTATATAAAAATTCATATATAAAATTAAGGAGTAATGGACAAAATGGAGGCTACAATCATAAAACAGCCTCCTAATGGACATTTTGGAAGCTAAAAGTCATTTTTACTCATCAAATAATCCTGAATAAACTTTATCTTACGTTCCTTCTTTAACCCTTGATGGCATCTCAATTTGTTCTTTAAATCTCCAAACAGACCTTCTAAGTAATTTGTGGTTTTTGGAATGTCTAATTCCGGATATTTCTCAAATTGAAATAACAACGGTATATTTCGTTTTAAACTGAAATAAGCCGTTCTCAGACGTTTATGGGTATACCACATTTTACCTGTTTCTAAATTGATGCTACGTTCATTTAGATATTCTTTGTGTTGTTGATACCATTGTTTCAAGCCTTGTTTGAAATCTTTTTCTGTACAATTTTTCATTCGATATGTGAGGGCTAACAATGCTTGTGGTGCAGGATCTTTAGGATGACGCGATAGGTAGTGGATGATGCATTGTACTTGGTGGAATTGACAAAGTTGTACAGGAATATCAGACAATAATGTGGTTAATCCACGTCGTCCATCGCAGATAATACTTTGTATTTCAATATGCTGTGATTTTAGGTGTTGAATACCCATAAGGTAGTGTTGATTGGTTTCGTATTCAACTGTTTTGATAAAAAGTATTTGCTGCGTTCGGCTGTCTGCAAAAACCATGACGCCGTATTCTCGTCCGAAATAGGTGGTGTCCATCAGTAAATTAACAGCGATTGATGTCGGGGTTTTAAGTGTAATTTGGACTTTATCCAAGTGTCGTCTGATGGTCTTTTCGTTGCAATGATAACGAATGGCAAGTTGCTTGATGGTTTGCTTGCCTTGTGTGTAGGCTAGCCAAATTTCGTGAGAATTGATGCGATTGCCACCGTCAAATTGACGATGACAATCCGAACATTTGTAGCGTTGTTTATGGTTGCGAGTGCCATTCTTTTTGACTCGATTTGAGCCACAGAAAAAGCATTTTTTGTATTCAAAGCCTTTGACCTATCTAAAAGCCTTTCATGATAAGCTTTTCAGAAGTTTTTAGCATCCAAATTGTCCATTACGCCAAAATTAACTATTCTTTACAATTTCTGCAATTTTCTCAGCCGATTGTTGCGCTAATACTTCATCTTCACACTCAACCATCACACGAATTACTGGCTCAGTTCCTGATTTTCTTAGTAATACACGACCTTTACCATGTAATTTTTTCTCAACTTCCGCTGTCACTTGTTTGACGGCTTCGCTTTCTAACGGATTTGCCCCACCTTCAAAACGTACATTAATTAACACTTGTGGGAAGAGTTGTACTGCACTGGCTAATTCATTTAATGACATACCGTGAGTAATCATCGCAGCAAGCACTTGTAAAGAAGCGATAATTCCATCCCCAGTCGTATTTTTATCTGAAATAATGATATGACCTGAATTCTCGCCACCCAACTTCCAACCACGTTCAAGCATTTGCTCTAAAACATAGCGATCACCAACTTTAGCTCGAACAAATGGAATACCAAGCATTTTTAGGGCAAGTTCTAAGCTCATATTGCTCATTAATGTACCAACTACACCACCAGACAATTTTCCTGAACGCAAAGCTTCACGAGCAATAATAAATAGAATTTGGTCACCATCCACTTTATTACCTAAATGATCCACCATCATAATACGGTCACCATCACCATCATAAGCTAAACCAACATCTGCTTTGCTTTGCTTAACGACTTCTTGTAACGCACGCACATCGGTTGCACCACAACGTTCATTAATATTCATTCCATCTGGCTTAGTACCAATTTCAATCACCGTTGCCCCTAACTCACGCATTACATTTGGTGCAATGTGATAAGTCGCCCCATTTGCACAATCAACAACAATTTTCAATCCTTCTAAACTTAGATGAACTGGGAAGGTACTCTTACAGAACTCAATATAACGTCCTGCAGCATCATTGATTCGGCTCGCTTTACCTAAGTCAGCAGATTCTACACAAGTCATTGGTTCATCCAACATTTGCTCTATTGCCAGCTCTACTTCATCAGGTAATTTTGTACCGTGGGCAGAAAAGAATTTAATCCCATTATCATAATAAGGGTTATGTGAAGCTGAAATCACAATCCCTGCTTCAGCACGAAACGTACGCGTTAAATACGCAATCGCTGGTGTCGGCATTGGCCCAACAAACGCAGCTGAAAGCCCTGCTGCGGCTAAGCCTGCTTCCAATGCGGATTCCAACATATAACCAGAAATCCGTGTATCTTTACCAATTAATACCTTACGAGACCCTTGTGTTGCTAACACTTTTCCGGCTGCCCAACCTAATTTCAAGGCAAATTCAGGCGTAATTGGAGAAGTACCAACACGACCACGCACACCATCTGTACCAAAATATTTACGTTCTGCCATATAATTTTCCTTTTCTATTCTGTGGAACGATAATGGGCTGATATTCTACTACAACTTATTATCGCTTTTAATTACTCTTATTTAATTGTGGCTTGCCAAATTCGTAATGCATCGACCGTCGCCTCTACATCATGCACACGAACAATCTGCGCACCTTTCATCACTGCAATTAATGCACCTGCCACACTACCAATTACACGTTGATCAACAGGCTTATCTAAAATATTACCGATCATCGACTTACGTGATAAACCAATCAATACAGGATAGCCAGTTTCAACAAAACGGGTTAAATGATTTAATAATTGATAATTATGTTCAACCGTTTTTCCAAACCCAAATCCAATATCTAAAATCACATTTTCACGACGAATTCCTGCTTGTTCGCATTGTTTCGCACGTTGTAACAACCAATCTAATACCTCTGTGACGACATCTTGATATACAGGGTTATGCTGCATCGTCCGTGGCTGTCCTTGCATATGCATTAAACATACAGGTAAATCTAACTCAACTGCGGCTGCTAATGCGCCATCTTCGGTCAATGCACGAATATCATTAATTAGATCCATCCCGACTTTGGCCGCCTCTCGCATCACCTCTGCTTTTGAAGTATCTACTGAAATCCAACAATCAAAACGTTGACGAATCGCTTCCACTACCGGAATAACACGATCTAACTCTTGATTTAGTGTCACTTCATCTGCCATTGGACGTGTTGATTCACCGCCAACATCAATTATAGTTGCACCTTGTTTTAACATTGTTTCTGCATGATATAACGCATTATCTAACGCTAAAAACTTCCCACTGTCTGAAAAAGAATCTGGAGTAACATTCAAGATCCCCATCACTTGTGGTTGAGATAGATCTAATGGTCGTTGATTTTTACTATATAGTTTCATTTTATTACTCTTGTTTGTCTGTATGCTGTTGTGCTCGACTTGGTACAGGCGTACCTTTAAGCCATTTACGTATCCAAAAACGATTTGGCAATAATTCTGCTAAAATATCTGCACTTAATGGCAGTGGCTCACCATAAATCATCGACGCTAATGTTTCGCCTAATAGCGGTGCAGAAGTTAGCCCTCTTGAGCCTAATGCACCAAATACATACAAATTATGATGATAAGCTGCCTGCTTAATCGCTTGACGACGGCGTCGTAAATTAAATAAATTTTGATAAGCTTGCGTCTGTTGTTCAAAATCACCTACGTTACCTATAATCGGCAATCTATCCCGTACACTACAACGCACACCTGTTCTCGCCAAATTTCCACTTGTATCAATATCGGCTAACCAATCTGCTGGAGCCAGATTTTGCTGAATTTTCGTCTGATTTTGTTGCTGTTCTTCAGCACTAAAGTGACGTTGTTCACAATTCCGCACATGGCTTGCCCCAATACAATGGAACTGTTTTGTTTGATCTACTGGCGTTAAATAACCGTCATAACATAACACAGCTTTTAAACGGCGTAATCTATCCGTACTCGGAATTTGGCTCACCTGACCGCGTACTGAATAAGTTGGTAATTCTACTGTTTGTTCAAAACGATTTAATTTGTGTCCATTGGCAATCACAACTGTACTATGAGCAATCTGTCGCTCTGCCATAGATAAATGCCAAACATTCTCTTGATAAGTCAGTGTTTCAATCGTTGTATTTAATTCAATTTTAACGCCTTGTTGCTGTAAAAAATGGGCTAGATTCTGTACTAATTGTCTTGGATTTAGCCAAGCACCATGCGGAATAACCGCCCCATCACAAGGCAAACTCAACCCAGCACGTTCACTAAGTTCTTCTGCGGTAACTAAACGAAATAATGATTCAGGAAAGCCACGCTCTGCAATTTTGCTCAATTTTTGCTGGATCGAAGGTTGATAAGCACATAACAGTACATCACACCATTGATGTTCAACATCAATTTTCTGCATTAATCCTGCTAAAAATTGCTGCCCATATGCAAAAGCATGCGTATAAAAACGACAATGACGTTCATCATCATCACTTAACTGCGGATAAAATGCGCCCTGTTTATTCCCCGAAGCATTTAATGCTAACGCCTCATCTTCACAATAAATTGTGACTTGGCTTCCTCGTTGCCATAACGCATAAGCCAAACAGACTGATGCAACTCCTCCCCCAATAATTGCGACTTCTTTAGCTTCATCAGCCGCTGCTGGCAAATACCATGGGGTTGTAAATGATGATGGCATCTCAACTAATTTACTACCATGTAAACATTCTCGTTTATGTGCAAATCCTTTTCGTTTGACAACGGAAAATCCGGCAGCACTTAACCCTTTACGCACGAAACTTGCAGCAGTAAACGTAGCAAAGGTTCCCTGCACGGCAGTCAAACGAAACATCTGTTGAAATAAATTTTCTGTCCACATACTCGGATTTTTACTTGGTGCAAAACCATCTAAAAACCAAGCATCAATACAATTCTGATAAGAGTCGCCTAATTGCGGTAAGTTATCTTCAATCTCACCAAACCAAAGATCTAATCGTACTTCATCAGAAAAAATATAACGATAACACCCAGCTATGGGTGATTGCCAAAATTGTAGTAACTGCATTACGGCAGTTTGAAATTGTGGATAAGGTTGATATGCCTGAATTAGGCTTTCTGCGGACAAAGGGTATTTTTCAAAACTAATAAAGTAGAGCCTTTTTAATTTAGCTTGCGGAAATGCCTGGCGGAATTGATGAAATAACGCCATTACCGCAAAAAAATTTAATCCAGTACCAAATCCCGTTTCCGCAATCACAAAATGTTCTTTATCGTACGTCTGCCAGCGCTCCCACAGATTGTTACCCTGTTGAAATACATAGATACTTTCTGCTAAACCGTCCTCTGGAGAAAAATAGATATCATCAAACTGGTTTGAAATTGGCGTATTCGCTTGAAAGGATACGTCTGCAAACGATACTTTTTGAATAGACATAAAACGTGAATTGAATAGATAACTTTATCAAAGGTGGCTAATGATATTATAATCACCGGCGAATTTCATCTAAATATCCATTGCTATTTGAAACATCCTGCCAGACAACGTTATAATTAGCGGCAATTTTGGGTACATTTCGGCAAGATATTGATTATTTTTAGCAATGAAAATTGACCTAAATGGTCTTATCTGTTCCTTGTTTTACAAAAATTTCTTGTATTCTATGAAATTCCTAGTATAACAACCGACAATTTTTGAATTTTTTAAATCCATTCAAGCTACATAAGGACTACGAATGAAAAGAGCTGTGATTACTGGTTTTGGCGTTATTTCTAGTATTGGAAATAATAAGGAAGAAGTTTTAGCGTCATTATTAGAGGGAAAATCAGGCATTACCACTATGCCAGAATTTGTGGAAATGGGAATGCGTTCTCATGTTGCTGGTACAGTAAAACTTACTCCTAGTGAACACATTGATCGTAAAGTTATGCGTTTTATGGGAGATGCTGCTGCTTATGCTTATCTTTCAATGAAAGAAGCGATTGAAGATGCTGGTTTAACAGAAGAAATGGTGTCTAACGAAAGAACTGGTTTAGTGATTGGTGCAGGAACAGGTTCTGCACATAATCAAATCGTTGCTGCTGATGCTATGCGTACTCCTCGTGGTGTAAAAGCGATTGGCCCTTATGCAGTAACTCGTACTATGGCTTCTAGCGTGTCTGCTTGTTTAGCAACACCATTTAAAATTAAAGGCGTGAATTATAGTATTAGTTCTGCTTGTGCAACCTCTGCTCACTGTATCGGTCATGCGGTTGAATTAATTCAACTTGGTAAACAAGATGTTGTTTTTGCAGGTGGCGCAGAAGAATTATCTTGGGAATGTGCTTGTGAATTTGATGCTATGGGTGCAGTTTCAACTAAATATAATGAAACACCAGAAAAAGCTTCTCGTGCTTATGATGCTAACCGTGATGGTTTCGTTATTGCAGGCGGTGGCGGTATCGTTGTTGTTGAAGAGTTAGAACACGCCTTAGCTCGTGGTGCAAAAATTTATGCTGAAATCGTCGGCTATGGAGCAACTTCTGATGGTTATGATATGGTTGCACCAAGCGGTGAAGGTGCTGTACGTTGTATGAAACAAGCACTTGCAACTGTTGATAGCCCAATTGATTACCTCAATGTTCACGGTACTTCAACTCCGGTTGGTGATGTTAAAGAACTAGAAGCAATTAAAGAAGTTTTCGCTGAAAATATGCCAGCTATTTCTTCAACTAAATCAATGACAGGTCACTCTCTCGGTGCAGCTGGTGTACATGAAGCAATTTATACCCTATTAATGTTAAATAATGATTTCATTGCACCAAGTATCAACATTGAAACACTTGATGAACGTGCTGAAGGTTGCAATATCGTTACCGAAACTCGCCGTAATGCAAACTTACAAACAGTTATGTCAAACAGTTTTGGTTTCGGTGGTACTAACGCAACACTTGTATTTAAACGCTTTGCAAATAAATAAGTTTAAAACTGTTACTTTTTATAAAATCCCTTCATTACGAAGGGATTTTAGTTTGATAACTATTTAATATTTTTAGATATTTTTGCTCTAATTAATATTTAGGTTTCGTCCTAAAGGACGACCTACTTTTATTCGCAAGCAAGCTTGCTCACTCTAACGAGCCGTTGCAAGCAACGTTCAAAAAGCTATCGCTTTTTGTCATTATTCGTATAAAGAAAAGTAGGCAAAAGAAAATACGCCCTCGCACACTTGCTGTTCCTCATTCCAATAAGATTTTCCGGGCGGCAAAAAACAGAGATTTTTCTCACTACGTTCGAAAAATGATCACTTTTTTTGCCTGAAAATCTTATTTGCATTCGGGCAAGTGTGAGAGGGAACCTAATTAGACATTTATTAAAATCTGCGACTAAATTTAGGTTTATCTTCATAAAAATTAAAACCCTCTGTATTTGGTATTAACCCTATCCCAAAGTTGAGTTAAAATTTCGCTCATCTTTTTGAATAAGGAAACGTTATGTCAGATTTACTCACTTTTGAACAAGCACGCAGTCAACTTCTTGAACAACTCCCTTCTGCAATTAACCGTCCTACTGAAACGCTTTCATTAGCAGATGCAGATAAACGAATTTGTGCCAAAGATATTATTTCACCAATCAATGTACCCGCTTTTGATAATTCAGCGATGGATGGCTATGCAGTACGTTTAGCCGATTTAGCACAATCAATGACGCTTAGCGTAGCGGGTAAAGCATTTGCAGGCCAACCTTTTACTGGTGAATGGCAACCACTGAGTGTGGTACGAATTATGACTGGTGCAATGGTTCCCGAAGGAACTGATGCCGTTGTAATGCAAGAAAAAGTTCAAGTGAATCCTGATGGTTCCGTTTCATTTAGCGAAATGCCTAAATGCGGTGAAAATATTCGCCGTATTGGTGATGATGTTAAAGTTGGAGAGATTGTACTAACAAAAGGCGCTAAGCTCACTGCCGCTTCTCTGCCATTACTTGCTTCTCTTGGTATTGAGAAAGTAGAGGTTTTTCCTCGAATCAAAGTTGCGATTGTTTCAACTGGCGATGAGTTAGTTCCTGTTGGTCAACCACTACAAGCAGGTCAAATTTATGATACTAACCGTTTTGCAGTAAAGCTGATGTTACAACGCTTGAACTGTGAAATCTTAGACTTCGGTATTTTGCCTGATAATGAACAACAATTTGAACAGGCTTTTCGTGAAGCTCAACAACAAGCTGATCTAGTGATTACCAGTGGTGGTGTATCTGTGGGTGAAGCCGATTTTACTAAAACAGTAATTGAACGCTTAGGGAAAATCAATTTCTGGAAACTATTAATGAAACCAGGTAAACCATTTGCTTTTGGTAAATTAGAAAATGCTTGGTTCTGTGGATTACCTGGTAACCCTGTTTCCGCTTTTGTCACGTTCTATCAATTAGTCCAACCAGCGATTGCTAAACTAAGTGGATTTAGTCAATGGAAAGCACCACAACAATTTAATGCAATTGCAGCGACTTCCTTGAAAAAAAGCCCAGGCCGTTTAGATTTCCAACGCGGTTTTTATCAATTAAATGAAAATGGCCAAATTGAAGTAGCACCAGTACGTTTCCAAGGTTCACATATGTTCAGTTCTTTTGTACAAAGTAACTGCTTTATTGTGTTAGAAAAAGATCGCGGCAATGTCGCTGCGGGTGAAACAGTCACTATCGAACCATTTAATTACTTACTCGATTAACGATGCAAATAGAACTTACTGATCATGAAATGATGCGTTATAACCGTCAAATCATTATGAAATCTATTGATTTTGACGGTCAAGAACGCTTAAAAGGCAGTAAAGTATTAATTATTGGGTTAGGTGGCCTAGGTTGCGCCGCCTCACAATATTTAGCAGCTGCTGGAATTGGCGAATTAATGCTAGTAGATTTTGACACCGTAGCACTCTCTAATCTACAACGCCAAGTTTTACATAATGATAGCCGTATTGGTTTAGCCAAAGTTGATTCAGCTAAACAGACACTATCAGCATTAAACCCCCTAATTACGATCAACACAACCAATGCCCAATTAACAGATGAACAATTAACTTCACTCATTGCGCAATATGATGTTGTTTTAGATTGTACCGATAATGTTGAAACGAGAAATCAGCTAGATCGTCTGTGCCAACAACAACAAAAACCGTTAGTTTCTGGGGCAGCAATTCGTATGGAAGGGCAAGTCAGTGTTTTTACTTATCAACCAAATACCCCGACCTACCGAGATCTTAGCCAACTCTTTGGTGAAAATGTATTAAGCTGTGTTGAGGCGGGAGTATTATCACCAATTGTTGGCATTGTTGGTTCAATTCAAGCTTTAGAGGCAATTAAGGTCTTGTTGCAAATTGGTACCTCTTTATGCGGGCGTTTATTGATGATCGATGGGTTAAATATGCAGGTAAGGGCTATTAATTTGCCGCATAGTTAATTAATCACAAATCTTAATAAATGTTTAATGGGTCCCCCTCTCACACTTGCCCGAATGCATATAAGATTTTCAGGCAAAAAAAGTGATCATTTTTCGAACGGAGTGAGAAAAATCTCTGTTTTTTGCCGCCCGGAAAATCTTATTGGAATGAGGATTAGCAAGTGTGTGAGGGTGTGTTTCTTTTGCCTCCTTTTCTTTACACAAGTAAAGAAAAGGAGATCGCCCTTTAGGGCGAAACCTAAATGCTAATTAGGGCAAAAATATCTAAAAATATTAAATTGGACTTTGTCATCAGACAGAGGTGTTATACAAAATAACATCTCTAACTTACCTTCTAAAACGCCGCCGCCTTTGATGAAACTGCTTACTACGTTGCTGATTTTCTATTGGTCGCCGCGAGAGTTTAATTGCTACAATTTTGACTTTTCTACGCCGAAAAACATAATGCACACTACTCGCAACAACTAATCCCACCAATAAAATTACAATCACCTCTGCATACAAATAACGAAATTGTTGATTAATATTGCTTTCCGTTGTTTGTCCATATTGCCCATCAAAAGTCACACGCAAAAAGCCAATAATATTATTGGCATTAAAAATAGGCTCCACAATTTGCTGTGTTTTTAACCCATCACTTTCCCCGTCTAACCCCAACTGCTGCCGTAAATCTAAAGCGTGTTGGCTTTGTGCTAATAATTCACCATTACCATTATAAACAGTGGCATCAAGCACAAATTTTTCACGACTAAATGTATTTAACACATCAGTTAATTTTTCAGAAGAGGCATTATTAGCTAACAGGGTAGAAAACAAGTTTGCTTGCTGGCGTACCAAAATATGTGAAAGGTTTGACACTTGGTTGATACTAGCGAGCTGCGAACCAAACTTAAATTGATTAATCCCAAATAAAATCACGCCAATCGTGATACAGCTCATAATCAGGATACCTAGCAACAAGGCAATCCGAATACTCTTTTCTCTAACACTATACAAGATCTTACCTTTATTATTTCTATTCTGGTCAATTTATGCTTAAATGCGGATTGTAACAAACTTTTTCCTTTAACCCTAAAAATTAAAAATAAGGTTTTTTCTATGCAAACGCTATTTCCTATGTTACCAAAACCACCCCACTATCAACCTGATTTACCTCGTTTTCTTCTTTATACCAATAGCTTTACTCCAGAAAAATTAGCACAATTTTTACAACAAAGTGAACAAGTTCAACAATTAGCAGAATGGAATATTTTTGAATATCACTGTGTTTTATTACAACACCCAGATCCAGCACAATATATTACTCTTGCCCATCAACTTAGCTTCGATTTATTTATTCTTAGCGCTACTCCACTTTTAGACCAAGCTGGACTATTAGTTATGGATATGGACTCTACTGCAATTGAAATTGAATGTATTGATGAAGTAGCGAAACTCGCTGGCACAGGTGAAATGGTGGCAGCAATTACAGAAAGTGCAATGCGTGGGGAATTAGACTTTAAACAAAGTTTAAGACGACGAGTAGCCACTTTAAAAGGGGCTTCTGCAACCATTTTGGATCAAGTCCGTAATCATCTCCCTATTATGTCAGGATTAGAACGAACCTTAACTGAGCTACAAAAACTCGGTTGGAAAGTGGCGATTGCTTCAGGTGGATTTACTTACTTTGCTGAAGTTTTACAACAAAAATTTGGCTTAGTTGCTGTTTATGCTAACCGCTTTCAAATTAAAGATGGTTTTTTAACGGGTGAAGTAGAGGGTGAAATTGTTGATGCACAATATAAAGCTAATGTATTGCAACAATTAGCACAACAACATCACATTGATATTCAACAATGTATTGCAATTGGTGACGGCGCCAATGATTTATTAATGATGCAAGCTGCTGGGCTAGGTGTGGCATATCATGCGAAACCAAAAGTGCAACAACAAGCCCAAACTATGGTAAACTTCGCTGACTTAACAGCACTCCTCTGTATTTTGAGTGCTAACCAACAAGATTTCTATTTTCAACAACAAAAATAACGAGGAAAACTATGCCTTCATTTGATATTGTTTCTGAAATTACAATGCATGAAGTTAAAAATGCGGTTGATAATGCTAATCGTGATTTAAGTAATCGTTGGGACTTCCGTAATGTAACGGCTTCTATTGAATTAAATGAAAAAAATGAAACTATCAAGGTCGCAACTGAATCAGATTTCCAACTGGAACAACTTATTGATATTTTAAGAAACGCAATGCAAAAGCGTAATATCGAACCAACTTCACTTGATATCCCTACCGATTATGAACACAGCGGTAAAACTTATGCCAAAGAGATTAAAATTAAACAAGGAATTGAAACAGAACTTGCGAAAAAAATCAGCAAAATGATTAAAGATTCTAAATTAAAAGTTCAAACACAAATTCAAGGGGATAAAGTACGAGTAACAGGTAAATCAAGAGATGATCTACAAAGCGTTATTCAATTAGTAAAAAGTGCAGAATTGGGACAACCATTCCAATTTAATAACTTCCGCGACTAACACTAAGGGGAACACTATGTCACAAGTTAAAGAAAACAAACCCGGTTTATTTAGAAAACTCCTAAAAAAATATGATGATTTTTGTCAGGAACTTGGTGTCGATCAAGGAGCTTGTCGCAGTTGTGTTCCTATTTATAAACAAGATCCTGAACCTGAAAAAAAAGCAGCTGATAAAGAAAAAAACGCTTAATCACGCTTGCTAACCATACTATTAATTCTCAGTTAATCAGTCTTTCTGATTAACTGTTTTCTTTTTTCTAAATAAATTCTTTATTTCATTATGAAAGACTTACAACAACAAATCGAACAGTTACGTAATGAACTCCGTTATCATGAATATCAATATCATGTGCTTGATAATCCTGTGATCCCTGATGCTGAATATGATCGAATGATGAATCAGCTAAAACGGTGGGAAGCCGAACATCCAGAATTGATTACTGACGACTCGCCTACTCAACGAGTGGGGGCTAAACCCGATAACGGTTTTCAACAAATTCGACATGAAATCCCAATGTTATCGTTAGATAACGCTTTTTCAGATCAAGAATTTTTCGCCTTTATCCGACGTATTGAAGATCGTTTAGGGGCATTACCTTCTCCATTCACCTTCTGTTGTGAACCTAAATTAGATGGCTTAGCGGTAAGTATCTTATATGTAAATGGCAAACTTACCCAAGCCGCCACACGTGGTGATGGTGTAACTGGTGAAGATATTACCGCCAATATTCGTACTATTCGTAATATTCCATTACAGCTCCGTACAGATAACCCACCTGCTCGTTTAGAAGTAAGAGGTGAAGTTTTTATGCCTCACGATGGCTTTGAAAAACTTAACCACTATGCTTTAGAGCATGGAGAAAAAACGTTCGCTAATCCACGCAATGCCGCAGCGGGATCATTACGCCAACTTGATCCACAAGTAACTTATCACCGACCATTAATGTTAAATGCTTACGGTATTGGAATCGCCGAAGGCGTTGAATTGCCAACGACTCATTATGACCGCTTACAATGGCTAAAAAGTATTGGTATTCCTGTTAATAAAGAAATTCGCCTCTGTAATGGAACAGATGAAGTATTAGGCTTCTATCGTACCATTGCTGAGAAACGAAGCCAGCTTGGTTATGACATTGATGGTACTGTACTTAAAGTCAATAATATTGCCTTACAAAATGAATTAGGATTCATCTCACGTGCCCCTCGTTGGGCTATTGCTTATAAATTCCCTGCTCAAGAAGAACTCACCATTCTCAACGATGTTGAATTCCAAGTTGGACGTACAGGTGCGATTACCCCCGTAGCCAAACTTGAACCAGTTTATGTTGCTGGCGTTACCGTTAGTAATGCGACATTACATAATGGTGATGAAATTGCCCGTCTTGATATTGCGATTGGTGATACCGTGATTATTCGCCGTGCTGGCGATGTAATCCCACAAATTATAGGTGTTGTACATGAACGCCGTCCTGATAACGCTAAACCAATCATTTTTCCAACTCGTTGTCCAGTCTGCGACTCTGCTATCGTACGTATTGATGGTGAGGCTGTTGCTCGTTGTACTGGTGGTTTAGTTTGTGAAGCCCAACGCAAAGAGGGACTAAAACATTTCGTGTCACGTAAAGCTATGGATATTGATGGGGTTGGCGATAAACTAATCGAACAGTTAGTTGATAAAGAGTATTTACATACTCCAGCAGATCTCTTCCGTTTAAGCAAAGAAACCTTAATGGGCTTAGAAAGAATGGGCGAAAAATCTGCGGAAAATGCGCTCGCTAGTATTGAAAAAGCCAAACACACTACACTCGCCCGTTTTCTCTTTGCTTTAGGTATTCGTGAAGTCGGCGAAGCGACAGCACGCAATCTCGCCAACCATTTCCATACATTAGATAATGTCCGTCAAGCAACACTTGAACAACTATTAGAAGTTCAGGATATTGGTGAAGTTGTTGCTAACCGCATTTTACTGTTCTGGCAAGAGGAACATAACCGCAACGTAGTTGAACAATTAATTCAACAAGGTATTCATTGGGAAGATGTACAACCGGCAAAAGAGATCCAAGATAATCCATTAAAAGATAAAACCGTAGTTCTCACTGGTACACTTACCGAAATGACAAGAGATGAAGCTAAAGCAATCCTATTACAATTAGGTTGTAAGGTAACTGGCAGCGTATCAAGTAAGACTGATTTTGTCATTGCGGGAGATAACGCAGGTTCTAAGTTACAAAAAGCTGAAAGCTTAGGCGTTAATATATTGACTGAGCAACAATTTCTCGAGATCGTTAATCAATAATCTTCACTCAGTGATCAACGGATGAACCTATCCGTTGATCCATTTATTGATGCGTGAATTTTACGCAAATAGTCAGCCCTTATCTGACAAAACTAGACTTCACTTTTATCTTTGTCTATAATCGTCCAGTCTTTTCAGCGCCCCCATAGCTCAGTCGGTCAGAGCAGTCGACTCATAATCGATTGGTCACAGGTTCAAGTCCTGTTGGGGGCACCAATTTAGCGCTATGCTTTCCATTGTTTCCAATGAATCAACTGCCCTCTATTATTGATTATTCTAATTTTTTAGTGGCATTAACAATGCTACATTTTATGTATTAGTATGTAAAGTATATTTTTACTATTAATAGTGAATAAATTATTCGTTGTATCTAAATAGAATCTACAATCTTCCTTAACATATCTACATCAAATTCTATATAACTTAATGTTGTTTTAATGTCTCTGTGTCCGAGCAATTTTTGAGTTGCATACAAATTCTGCTCAGGACTTTTCATTAATTGCGTTGCTATCGTGTGTCTAAAGCGATGTGGTGATAACTTTATTTTAGTTATTTTGGATAATTTTCTAAAAAAATGTGCTAACTGATCATTAGTCATATTCCCATCACGACGACGTGTTGTTGAAGAAAATATATTGATATTAAATAACTGAGAATTATTTGGTACTTTTCTTACTTTAAGTTCATTAATCAAAACAGCTATATAAGGATATAATTTTGATGATATTGGAATCATATGATCATCGTTATTTTTATTAATATAATGAGGAATAAAAATTGTCTTATTAGATAGATCAATATTATTGATTTTTAATTTTAAAAGCTGACTACGCCGCATCCCTGTGTATAACAGCGTAAAAATTAACGCTTGTGCGAAAACAATTGTACAATATCCATTATCACATAATTTCTCAATATCTTCTTGCGTTATATATTTTGTAAGTGCTTGTATGTCTTGCTCTTTAATAATTTTTCTTTGTTTACGTGGTTCCTTGACAAACGTACCCGTAAACGGGTTATCTTTACGGTTAATGAAATGGTTTTCAATTCCCCAATTAATGACCGCTTTACAGTTTCGAAGATAACTATTAACGGATGTTTCTCTAAGTTTGCATAATTGCTCATTGCGCCAATTACAGACAAGCTCTTTTGTTATCTCGTCTGCTAATATTCCGGGATACGCTCGAGTAAAAAGTGATACCATCTTTCTATAGCTCTTTTTAGTTTCCGGTCTTAAGTATTTAATAATTAAGAACTTTTCAAGTAAATCATCGAATGATAAACCATCATAGAAACTACTCTGTAGTGTCATCACTTACATCCTGTAAAGTCAGATACATATTATTAAAATAATGCTTATTGGTCAAAAAAGCTATATTTTCAATAAGGTATCCCTTAATTACAGATGATCGATACTTACCGATAACTTTACAAGTCCATATATTATAATTACCGGGTTCTCTCTTTTTATGTATACCTAATGCCTGAAAGCTCTTCTGTAATGTACGCCACAAGTCATCATTATTGTGTCCAAACATCGTTTCACAATACAGTTTAAAAATCGCCGGAGTGACAAGAAATAATTGATTATCAACAATATGTATTTTGGCATCTGGTTCATTGATACTCAATTTATCAGCTGTTAATGATGTTCTTAACCATTCAACAAAATTCTCTGCTGTTTCATTATGTTTGTTAGTGTTTGAAAGTATATCCATTGTTGTATTGTGATTTTCACTATCTGTAGTGTTATCAGACGGCATAGAAGCTGCTGTCACAGTTAGTTCAGTATGAGCTTTAACTTCATCATTGCTAATTTCATTTTCTACTTTATCTTGTTGATTGTTATCAGCAAATAAATTTAGTGCGAAATCAAAGCTGTCCGCTTCCTGCGGATTACTCTGCTCTTCTTTGGTTGATAACGATTCACTATTAATAACTTCCTGCTGCAGTACTTTTGAGGTTTCTTGTGTATCGGTTATCACATCAGTTGGAATGTGATTAGAACCAGCTTGATTATTTGTACTTTGTTCTTGTGTGGTCTCTGCTGCTTCTGTTGATTGATCAATAATAACTGTTCCAGCAAATACGGGTGGACGATCATTAAAACTGTTCCAGATTAAAGATGGGCTGACTTTAAGCAATGTAAAGGTATTTTTCGGTTGCCAACCAGCATCTGATTTAATCGTACCATTCCAAATTGCTTTATTATCCGGCGTTGACTCAATAATCCGGTGTGCTTGCATTTCGTCAAACATTTTACTGTTTTGACTAGGAACTGATATACCATTCTGCATTAAATAGGCTCTAATCTTGTCTGTAACCGTTTTACTGACAAGATATAATGCATCATCAGTAAGCCAACCATCCGATCCGCTTTTAGGGTTATTGAGTTTTAATTCGTGTTCAACGAGATAACGTAGTGCAACAAGAATTTGATTAGCAAATGATTTTTGTGGCTGTTTTAGTTTTGTG
>NZ_JAQIBB010000035.1:0-2037 GCF_027920745.1 Gallibacterium faecale
CACTAAATTGATTATCAAAAAAAATCAAAAAATTCAGCATTGCCATCTTTTATAGATCTAAAAGTATTCAAAACCAGCATAATCATTATTAAGTTTTTATTTCTAGGAGTATTTTTGCAAAGAAAATGTTGTTGTTGCTTTTTATACTTTAGCTCCAGCCTTTACAAACTTTTTATATAGCGTAGTATAGCTGTCATAGATCTAACAATGCTGAAGACAGGATACATAATGCTCTCTTTAAAAAATATTGACTTCAAAGGCGTTAAAGGAATAAATGAACTTAAATTAACCTTATCAGATAGCTCAATTAACGTATTAATTGGCACAAATGGCATTGGAAAAACAAAAGCACTTGAAGCACTCTATACGTTATTAATCTTTACAAATACTGCTTTTCAAAAATATGGAATGTATGGCGAAAATGTTGTTTTTAATGAATGCTTGATTGATAATGAGCAGGTGATTTGTATAAACACAGAAAGCTGGAAAAGTATTGAGCAATTTCTCACTAACAATAAACTCTCCCATTCCTATCCCGTTATATTTCTTGCTGCACAAAATCGAGGGAAAATAAAAGGAGGATACAGTAATAGTATTGCACCTTTAGGAACTGCTGATACACGTGCACAGAACTATTTCGAACATATTATTCGTTCTATGGGAGATGATTTTTCATCTCTCAATATGGATATACCTATTCAAGAATGGATTATTCAACGTGCAAATTCTTCAACAAGTTATCAAGATGAAGAAGATAATAGAGAGTTAGAATTAATCTCGCTATTGAAGATTTTAAATAAAATTGATGAACGGATTAGTTGTGATAAATCAACACTAAAAATATCTGGAGATAATCAAGTTTCCATTCTGGTTGATGGTAAAAAAACAAAACTAAACGAATTAAGTAGTGGCTTTGCATCACTGATAAAAATAATCCAATCCATTATTGCAGGTTATTCATTCTTCACAAATAGCCAACAAATAGAGAATATCGAAGGATATGTATTAATTGATGAAATAGAGAGTCACCTACATTTAGAATGGCAAACGAAAATTTTACCCATTCTATCTGAAGTATTTCCTTGCACTCGTTTTATTATAACAACACATTCTTCTTTGGTACTCTCTCAATTATATAATGGTTCCGCATCCCGCTTGGTAAATAAGGATAATAAGATCATCAATGAAGATATTCCTAATGCAAGTAATTTCGCTCTAATTGATCTGCTACAAGAGGCTTTTGATATAGATCTTAATCAAATTAAAATTAAGTCAGCAAAAGCTGAACATCAAGAACAAGCTAAAAAAGCAATCTTAGACTTATTAGGAGTATAAAATGAATGGTGTTTTACTCGATGCAAATATTCTTATTGATGCCTTAAATGATAAAGACAGTGAATCAGCCAGAAAATTAAAAATGCTAATGAAAGATGAAAATACCGTCATTTTTATTACACCTCTAATTAGCTATGAAGTATTACGTGGTCTTGCTTGGGAAGACAAAGAAACCTATCAGAAGGTAAAAACAGCCATCGCTTCATTTTCATCACTTAATATTGATCATAAAATTACGAATTTAGCAAGTGAACTATTTCGATTTGAAAAATATGAACGTCTTCAAAATGGACAAGAAACCAAGAAAATAGATAAACACAATTTTGATATAGTGCACTTTTCAACAGCTAAAATTCATAATCTAGAGCTCGTTTCAAATGATAAAGATATGCAAAGCTGGGATGAGCTATATCAGAAGATCTAATACTCGTTATCTGATAACACTAAATTGATTTTTTTTGATAATCAATTTCCTGTTCACTTTTTCCTCATCTATGTAATTTAATAGTGTTCCTTCTTTAATCAAACAATAAGGAACACTATGAAAAAAACAACACTAGCACTACTCTTATCTGCAATTTTATCAGCTTCAGCAACAGCAGAAGAAAGCCAACAACAACCGAATATTGTCAATATCACGATTAATAATGTTGGCGAAGAATCGGGCTTAGAGATGGGGACAGGATCACGTGCAAGAGGGAC